>NZ_LT669940.1:1200000-1503758 GCF_900128505.1 Parabacteroides timonensis | reverse complement strand
GACTGTATATAATAGTGCAGTATCTGAAAATTTAATTGTTCCAAAGGAAAATCCTTTTCAAAAGCTACGTTTACGACCGGTTCCATCTTATAAACGTTCAGTAGGGATGAATGTGATAAAGGAAATGACACAAATGAATTTGAAAGGTAATAAACGCCTGGGTTTTGCACGCGACCTGTTTCTGTTTAGCTTTATGGCTTGCGGGATGGCTTTTGTCGATCTGGCCCATCTGACCCGTAAGAATCTACATGGGAATGTATTGGTTTATTATCGTGTCAAAACTAAAACAGAGATTCGTGTGACGATTACTGCGGGAATGCGTCGTTTACTTGATAAATATATGGAAGAAAATTCTGTATTGTTATTCCCTATATTGAAATCGGAAGATGCATCTTATGAATCTTATAAAGTGGCGTTGCGTACCTACAACCGTCGTTTAGGAGCTATTGGTGACAAACTTTCTAATCCTGTAAAGCTGACTTCGTATGTAGCCCGTCATTCCTGGGCAATGTGTGCAAAAGAGAAATCCGCATCAGTGGCAGTAATAGGGCAGGCTTTGGGACATACTTCAGAGAAAACGACTCGTTTTTATCTGAGTAATCTGGATCAATCGGTGATTGATCGGATTAATTTGAAAATCATTGGCTTTGTAGAAAAATGGATTGAAGAAAATCAATTTAGAAATTGACGCTTATTTATAGAATAAGGGTCATTGCCTTAAAACTAGTGGTGAAAAATCATTTATAAATCTATCCCTATACCACAAAAGGCTTGAAAATCTAAGACAGGGCAAAAGTAAAAAAATTAAATCGATAAAACTTTAGTCGGAAGAAATTTTGCGTCTTAAAAAAGATTAAAATTATAACAAGTCCGTTTATTTTCATGAAAAAGTGATGTTGAAATAGCTATAAATGAATATGTTATAAAAATCAATGTCTGCCGCTAAAAAAATCATTAACTGACCTTAGCAGAACAACAAAATAATCAAAAGCTCTTCTTTTGACGTTTATTTAACGAATTCGGGATTTTGAAATATTATTTTACTAAATAAACACTACTATATCATTTTGGTTCTTATCTCCTTTTTATTTCTTATAAAGTGAGTTGTTTCAGAATTAGTTTTTACCTCCAACCGGATAAAAAATATGTCTATTTATTCTTTTTACCTTTAATTAGTTGCTGTATATATCCTGATATATAGTGGTTTATACTCAATGACCCTTATTCTATAAATAAGGGTCAAACGGAAACACACTAGTATGTCATCTATATAAATGGGACTGACGAACATTGTTATGCAAAAAACTAAATCATAAAGAAATGTCAACTAATTCAATGTCAGTAGTTTTACTTCCAATAAAGGGGGAAGTGACAAAAGCAGAAATCATCATTTCACTTTGTTTTTTCTTGTCTTTTATGTTCTCGTTATTTGTGCTTCCCCGCATAATTCTTATATCCAAACGGAAATCCTTGTATGATGATCCGAATGCACGTAAAAGTCATTCGGGAGCTATTTCACGTTTAGGCGGTTTGGTTTTTATCCCGTCTGTACTGATCGCTTTGTCGTTTTCAACGGCTTTTCGTTTTCTGATCGATTTTCCTTTTAATTCATCTTTGACAGGATATACGTTGCTGGAATTATTGTTTCTGGTAGCAGGCAGTCTGTTTTTATATTTTGTAGGAGTAAAAGACGATTTGGTGGGAGTCCGTTACCGTAAGAAATTTCTGGCGCAGTTTTTAGTCGCTTTTCTGTTCCCTTTGTCGGGGTTATATATAAACAATATGTATGGTCTGTTCGGTATATATGAAATTTCTCCATTGATAGGAGTTCCGTTTACGATAGTGATGGTTGTTTTTATAACGAATGCGATAAATCTGATCGATGGTATAGACGGCTTGGCTGCCGGAGGTGGTTTAATCTCTTTTTTGGCATTCGGTATATTATATATTCTTAAGCAGGAGTGGATATATTCTATGTTGGCATTTGCTTTTGTGGGATGTTTGCTCCCGTTTATGTATTATAATATCTGGGGATCAGCCAAACATGGAACAAAACTGTTCATGGGTGACACCGGTTCCTTGTCTATCGGATATTTATTATCGTTTTTTGCCATTAAATACGCAATGTATATACCGGAGCATGGAATGAATAAGTGCTGCCTGGTCATTCCGTTATCTCTTCTTTTTATTCCGGTTTTCGACGCTTTGCGTGTGATGATAGTCCGTTATTATCAACATCATCCGTTGTTTCTGGCCGACCGCAATCATATTCATCATAAATGTCTGGCAGCAGGATTAACCCATTTACAATCAACCTTATTGTTAATAAGTTATATGATAATCATGCTGTTTGTGAATCTTAAATTCACTCAAATGATGGACCTGAACATGGTATTGATTATCAATATCCTGCTGGCCATTCTGATGAATTATCTGTTGAACGTAAAAATAAAACAAAGGAAAAGTGCAGAAGCAAAAGCCTTTGATTTTAAAATAACAAAATAAAAATGCATGCGATTTTAGTTTTATATACGGAGTTGATGCCTTACAATGTTATTGTTTTAAAGGCTTTGGTGGAAAATGGTTGTAGAGTCCATGTTGTTCTATGGGATGAAAATAAAAAAACGTCCTATTATCCTCCAATAGAAAAAGGAATTACTTATTACAATCGTTCTACATTCTGGAATGCCGACCATCTCTATACATTTGTAAAAAAGATACATCCCGATTTGATCTGGACATCAGGTTGGGTAGATCCTATATATAATGAAGTCTGTGCTCGGGTACGTAATGATTATCATATTCCGGTGGTTGCCGGTAGCGATACACAATGGCGAGGAGGAAAACAATGGCTAAATGTTTTAACTGCTTCTTTTCGTCATCAGAAATGGTTCAGCCATCTGTTTGTTTCGGGTGCCCCACAGGTTGTGTATGCTTTAAAATTAGGTTTTCAACCCAAACAGATATTGATGCATAATTTATCTGCGGATGTGAATTTGTTTCATCAGGTGGATACAGAGATCCGCGAAAGAAAATATCCCCGGCGTTTATTATATATCGGTCGGTTTGCGAAAGAAAAAGGACTTATTTTTTTATTGAAAGCCTGGCAATCGATACCGGATCGTAAGGGATGGACATTAACCCTGATAGGTAATGGACCGGAATACGCGAAGCTGCAAGGCTATCCGGATGTAGAGATAAAGAGTTTTATGCCTCAGAAGGAATTGATGATAGAGCTCGAACAATCCGGTGCATTTATTTTACCATCGGTATTTGAACCTTGGGCTTTGGTGATCCATGAGGCTGCCTGTGCGGGATTGCCGATACTTGCTTCCGAACGTTGTGGAGCTGTAAGTTGTTTTGTAAAAAATGGAGAGAACGGATTTTTATTTAAACCGGGAAACAGGAAATCTATTGGTCAGGCAATAGGGAAATTTATCTCTCTGCAGGAGTCGGAATGGTTGGAAATGGGAAAAATTAGCAGGGAATTATCGAATCAAATAACTCCGACTATGGTTGCAAATACTCTTTTATCGATATTGGAATGAGGACGGATCGTTTGGATTTTATAGCGTATGCTTTGTTACCCTATGTCCTTCTGATAACTCTGACGAAGGTGATTCCTTTTTTACCATCCTTACCTAATGCCGTTTATTATAGTGGTTTTATCAGTATCTTCGTATGGCTTATGCTACGTGGAAGCCTGGCTATATCATATAAATACTTTCTTTTTTTATTGGCAGCTCTCATTTCGATTTGGGTCAACGATATTCCGGTTTTTTTTAATGTATGGTTTCGCTTCGTAGCCTTTCTATCTTTAATTCTGGCTGTGGGGCCTTTGGTGGTTAGTCCTTTTTTAACCGAATGGAGGCGTTTAGCTTTTACGTATACGCTAGTTCTGATCAGATGGATTGTATTGGCTTCATTTTTAGGCTGGCTGTTTCGTTTGGATTTTGTACATGGGTATAGTGGCTTTAAAGGAGTAACTAATCAGTCGATGTTGTTGGGGCCATTAAGCGGTATTTCTCTTATATATAGTTTATACCGGTATTATTTACAGTCTGGTCCGGGAAGCCGGTATAAGGAGATTGCGATGGTACTTCTGTCGGCTGTTGTCTTGTTATTGGCAGGTTCTCGTTCTGCATTAGCTAGTAGTATGCTGGGGGTCGCTTTTTTTTATACCCGGATTTATCGTCATCATCTAACAAGATTATGGAGGATTTTTTTTACTGTTCTGTGTCTGGCTGTTTTGACTTCTGCTATTTGGTGGCCTTATACGGAACGATTACGGGATAAGATGACATCCAGCAAAAAATCAGGAAGCCTGACAAGTTCGCGAGATAATTTATGGGATGACCGCATGAGAGAATTCAAGGCTTTTCCGGTTTTTGGCGTTGGGTTTGCAACAGTGAATATGGAGTATATAACAACTAAGAGTAAAGTAAATGAGGAAAGTGGTACGGTAGAACCGGGAAGCGGATGGCTTTTTTTGTTGTCTTCGATGGGAGTGGTTGGATTCTTGTCATTTTTTATTCCATATACGCATACTTTATATCTATTGTTCAGAAGAGAAACGATAGGACTAAACGGATATTTTCTGGGAGCATTATTGTTTTTGTTTTTTTTTCATCTCTATTTCGAAGGATATCTGATTTCGGCAGGTGGTTATCTCTGTTTTTTTCTATGGTTGTTGTTGTCTGAGTGTGACAGGATTACAAATAAAATAAGTTGATATGAAATCGTTGATACCTTTAGAAGTAAAGCGTTTGTATAAGTTGTTACCCCATACCTACCGGTTGCGTTTATGGGGAGTCTGTATATCTGTTTTTCTAATGGCCATATTGGATTTATTAGGTACCGGAGTTTTATTACCGGTCTTGTTACTGGTTCTGAATGAAAAAATGGTATTGGAAAATCGTTATATGTCTTTGCTTTACAATTGGATGGATCTTGGGAGTCCCCGGTCTTTTATATTTTTTATTTGTATGTTTGTTTTGTTATTTTCAATCGTTCGCGTATGCTTATCGACCTGGCTGCTATACAAACAAAATCAGCGATTGTTCTCCATCTCTTCTTACCTCTCTATCCGGTTGTATTGCTGTTATTATTCAAAAGGATATTTGTTTATCAAGCAGAATAACAGTCATAAATTGATTAATCAGGTAAATGGTATTGCCGCTAATTTGATTCAGGGTTATTTTGTCCCTTTTTCACAATTGGCATGCGAAATATTTGTTATGCTTTCTATCCTGATCGGATTGATTTCGTTTAATGCCTATGTTTTTCTATTGATAATATTGACTTTCGTTCCGATAACATTGACCTATTATCGTTGTTCCCGTACCCGAATAAAAGAATACGGTAAAAGACTTTACTTGCTGGCTCCTCAAAAAGGGAAGTTATTGCAACAAACATTTATAGGATTTACGGATATGGAAATGAGTAATACTTTTCCGCAGAGCCTGGAACGATTTACCGGTTTGTTAAAAGAGCAGAACAGTTTGTCTGTTCGTAATTTTTTGTTGAATAGTTCTTTGCAGAAAGTGTTGGAAATAGCCATTGTCAGTTCCGTTGTTGTTTTGATTGTGGCTACCCAATTGTTTGAACTTCCGGCGTTAGGTCTGATCGTAGGCGTATTTGCCATTGCTGTTTACAGGGTACTGCCCGGTATTGTTAAAAGTACAGGATACATATTCCAGATGAGAGGAAATTCGTTTGCATTCGATATATTGTCCGTTCTCGAATCGGAGCAGTTGGCGGTAGAAACAGTAGGACAGTATCCTGTGGAGTTCAAAGAATCGCTATCAATTCGTCATCTTTGTTTTTCTTATGACAAAGAAAAACAGATATTTAATAATTATTCTCTGGATATTCATAAAGGAGATTTCGTCGGTTTCCGGGGAGAATCCGGTTGTGGAAAATCTACCTTGTTTCATTTGATATTAGGCTTCCTGAAGCCGGATTCCGGGGGAATTTATATCGATGGAATTGAACTGTCGTCCGGGAAGCTGGCATCCTGGCGAAATAAAATCGGATATGTATCACAACAATTATTTATGATAGAAGGCACGTTGCTCGATAACATCGTTATGGGAATCGACAAATATCCGGATATGGAACGGATAAAACATGTGTTGCGTTTGGCTTCGCTGGATCGCTTTGTAGCAACGCTTCCAAAAGGTGTTTTTACTCTGGTGGGTGAAGGTGGCAGTCTGCTGTCCGGAGGTCAGCGTCAGCGTCTGGGGATAGCCCGTGCTTTATATAAAAAGGCTGAGATACTGATGTTTGACGAAGCGACCTCCTCTTTGGACGAAACGACCGAACATCTTATCAACGATTCGATTATCCGACTGTCGGAAGAATGTCCGGGACTTACGCTGCTGGTCATTTCCCATCGCCCGGAATCGTTGGCTGTATGTCGCAGGATTGTGGATATATGTAATATACAACAACATGAAAAATAAATACGAAAGATGGATCGTTTAAAGACGTATGTGATCAATTTGCCAAAAGACCTGGACCGGAGGGAAAGTATATTGAAAGAAACGGGGCAATTTCCCTGTCTGGATATTGAAATGATCGAGGCCGTTTATGGGAAAGAATTATCAGATAAAGAAAAAAATAATTTATTTGATTGTAAGAAATATACCCGATATTACGGACGTGCATTGTTGCCGGGTGAAATAGGTTGTGTATTGAGCCATCAAATGTGTTATAAACATTTACTGGAGACAGATCTTAACTATGCTCTCATCCTGGAAGATGATGCCCATTTTGTCGATAGCGAAATAACAGAACAATTTATGAAGTCTGTACATGATTTGATGAACAGTTCTATCCCTCGAATTTTACTATTACATGCATCTTTTGAATATACTGGTGAGAAAAAAATATTCTGTGAGAAGTATAGCGTATGCAATATATATAGTGCTCTGTTTGCTACTGGGTATTTGATTAATAAAAATGCGGCCCGTCTGTTGTTGCCAAAAGGATCTATTTATTGGGTAGCAGATGACTGGTTCCTTTTCCGAGGCTGGGGTGTCGATATTTATTCTTTATATCCATCTGTAGTCGTACAACAAAGGGATAAATTGAAATCTTCTATTATGGAAGAACAGCGTAAGAGTAAGAAAAGGATTTTTCCTCATTCCCGGATTGAATGTCGTTTGGCTTATAATAGAATAAATTATCTGATAAAAAAAAGAATCGGGATAATTAAAAGTATGCATCTCTGATAATCCGTGTTTAGTATGGGATGGCGGGTCAAGTCCGCCATGACAAAACGGAATTTTGACACGCCATCCTCAGAATGATTAGTTTAACAGTTTCATCAGATACCCGCTCAATGCACAAACGATCAACGCCCATCCCATCATGTTTTCGGGTGAGGGGGTGTTCTTCGGGAGATCGATAGTATCGCTCCGATAGCCGCCAGTGCCACTTCGGTGTTGCGGAGGATCAATGCCAGAATTGCCAGGATCGTCAGCCACAGGCTGATCAGGTTTATGTTTCCTTTTGCCCCGAAAAAACAAACGGGCAATCGTTGTCAGGAAGTTGAGAATTATTTCAAGATATTTCATAGGGATAATTGTTTAATGTGCCAATATTATTTGATATACTGACAGATTTTAATGAGCATCTGCCGGTAAGCTTCGCGGTTGTCGCCGTTCGCTTCGCTGATGTAACGGCTGTAAGCGATCTCTTTGGCATAAGCCTCGGGATAATAACTGACAGTTGCGGCAGTCGGATAGACAAAACGGATCAAGCGTGCAAAATCGAAGAAACTTTGTTCAACAGATTCATAGATACGAAATTGAAGGTGAGAAATACCACCGTCTTCCGCTTTGAGTGTTTTCGCCCCTTTCCAGTAGAGGGTGGGTTGCCCGTAACCGGTAAGGCCGAAATAATTGTTGTACACTGTGCAGAGAACACTTTCACCCCAGCCGCTTTCAACGGCAGCTTGTGCGAGGATCATCTGCGGATTCAGTTTGAAATGTTCCCCGGCAGCTTTTGCCGCCGGAAGGAACTTTTTAAAGAATGCTTGCTTGTTCATATCTATTCTATTACAGGACGATCATCTTCTCCGCTACCACCTTCGGTTTTTGCGTCGGGATCTTTGATCGGTTTCAATTCTTCGAACTTGGCATTTTTCTTGATATCGGCCAGCATAGTGCCCGAAACATATACGATGCGCGCATCGTTGAAGAGAGAGGTATCGAAATCCTTTTTTACCGGTACTCCTTTGCTTCCCGCCACCATGCGGAAATTGCCCAGGCGCCCCATACAGATGATATCGCCTTCTTCAAGGCGTTCCTGCATGACGGAAAGCAAATCTTCGATAACGAGCATGACATCACCGATAAACGCGGTGCTTCGCATGGCGATCATGCTGCAGAGTTTTTCGAAACTGACTTTTTTCAAAGCGCGAACCTGTGCATAATACAGTTCGGAACCTTCGGCAGCGTCTTTACGCATGTCGGGACGTTTTACTAGATGGAAATTCAGAGCCATAATTTTAATAATTGAAAGTTGATAATTGAAAATTATTTGTTGGTTATCGATAACATGTCAAAGATACGACAGGAGGGAAGGGGCGTTTCCGGTTAATTCCGGTTCTGTACGGTTATTGACGGATAAGTACCGATAAGTCCGGATATTGTTTTGTATTCATTGAAAAATAAGTGGTTAGAGCTTGTTTTATTGCAGGATATTTTGTAAATTTAATGCATAAATCAATCAAAAAGAATGCGTTATGAATAAGGAAACAGAACAGTCGGAAACACATGTGCCGATACGAAGCTATGGAGTTACTGAATTAGGATTGTTATATAATCCGACCTTGCAGCCCGATTCGGCAGCCAAAGCGATCAAACGCTGGATCGCCTTCAACGCCGGCCTGACAGCCGCCCTTGAGGAAGCCGGTTGGCGCAAAGGACAACGAAAGTTTACCCCGCTGCAGACTGCGCAGATATTTCGTTTTTTGGGAGAACCTTGAGAAGATTAGGAATCCGAAAGATTACAATCGAACGTAGAAAATATTGAACTAACTGTGCCTGTTCATCCATTAATATATGTATATTTGCGAATTGCGTAACACATAAAACACTTAATTATGAAAAAATTAGATCCAAAAATCATGGCAGAAAATGAAAAACAAGAGCTGCAAGATCGATATATTCGATTTGATTGGGCCATAAAGCGTTTATTGCGCCAGAAGGCTAACTTCGGTGTGCTCAACGGTTTCCTGACCGTTATGTTGCGGGAAGAGGTGAAGATCCTCGAAATTCTCGAAAGCGAAGGCAATCAGGAGAGTGCCGACGACAAGTTCAATCGTGTCGATATCAAGGCGTTGAACAGTAAAGGCGAAATTATCATCGTCGAGATCCAGAACACCCGCGAAGTGCATTATCTCGAACGTATCCTATACGGTGTAGCTAAAGCTATCACCGAGCATATCTCGCTGGGTGAAGGCTATCAGAATGTAAAGAAAGTCTACTCCATCAGTATCCTTTATTTTGATCTGGGTGTGGGAACAGACTATATCTATCACGGCCAGAACCATTTCATCGGCGTGCATACCGGCGACCGTTTGCGTATTAACACTCGCGATCGCGACGCCATCGTTACCCGCCTGCCGGCAGAGATCTTTCCTGAATACATTCTGGTTCGCGTGAACGAGTTCGACAAAGTGGCCACCACGCCGCTCGACGAATGGATCACGTACCTGAAGGACGGTACGATCCGTCCCGACACGACGGCGCCCGGCCTTCGTGAAGCGCGAGAGAAACTGAAATATTACTCCATGTCAACCCAGGAACGTCATGCCTACGATAAACATCTGGACACAATCATGATCCAGAACGACGTCCTCGACACTGCCAAATGGGAAGGCCGCATGGAAGGACTTGCCGAAGGGAAAGCTGAAGGTCTTGCTGAAGGGAAAGCTGAAGGTCTTGCTAAAGGGGAAGTCAGAAAGCTCGAAGCTCTACGCCAAGCGGCGACCAACATGAAACGTATGGGAATGGGAGCAGCCGATATAGCAAAATGTACAGGATTGCCGGCAGAAGAGATAGAGATGTTATAAAAAAAGGTGAGCTTCAAGTAGGAGCAATATTGGAGTCTTTTATGAGGCTCGCCTCATGCCGCAGGCTCTCTTTTGCTGTTTGCTTCAGCAAACGGATATCTAAATGCTCCGGCTTTGCCGGATTCCTCTGTGGGTTTTAACCCCTTTGACATATAATGGTAGTCCCTGCTTTAAAGGGGCTTAAGCCCACAGAGGAAGAGGCTTTGCCTCCTGTCTTTTATATCCGTCGGTTAAAACCGACGGCAAAATAAAGCCTGCGGCACAAGGCGTTGCCTTGTAAAGAAAGATAACTCAAAACTGATAAATAGTGAAACTGCCAAAACCTTTACCCAACAAAATAACAACTATAAATCAATCGATATAAGTTAAATCAATAAATTGCCGGAGGTTTATATGCTTTGCACTGCAATGAATAGCCAGCTTCGGTATTGGAGTTTATAATCCTGTAATACAAAAATGAATCTGTTTGCCAGTAAACAGATTATTTTAATTCAAATCAGATGAAATACGTAATGTTGATTCCGGCACGCGGCGGATCGAAGCGTTTCCCGGGTAAAAATTTGTACCCGTTATGCGGAAAGCCTTTGTTGGCTCACTCCATCCTCTATTCCCGGCGTGTTTTGCCGGATACTGAAATTTATGTGTCGACCGACAGTGAAGAGATAGCAGCGGTGGCCCGCGAGTATGGGGCAGGAGTGATAGAGCGTCCGGCTGAATTATCCGGAGATCTGTCTACTACCGATTCGGCTTTGCAGCATGCTGCCATCGAACTCCTTTCGGCAGGAAAGGAGTTCGATTATATGATTTTATTACAAGCCACCAATCCGCTTCGTCCGGACGGGATGATGAAGGAAGCGTTGCAGGTGATAGAGACCGGTAAATATGACAGCTTGTTTGCCGTTACTCCCCTGGTAAGGAAATTAGGTCGTTTGGTGGATGGGAAGTTTGTTCCCTGGAATTTTGTTTTCGGCCAGCGCAGCCAGGATATGGAACCCCTTTATTTTGAAGACGGTCTTTTATATATCAGCCATCGTGATTTGATACTGAACGGACGTATTCGCGGAGATTCCTTGTATTCGTTGATTGTCGACCACCCGTTCGGATCTTTGGATATCGATACGCAAGAAGATTTTGATCTGGTGGAATATTATATGTATAAATATCAATAGGAGAAGAAATGCAAACATGCTCATGTCCTTTATGTAGTCAAGGGAATTATAATCCTTCAGAGTTTCAGGTTGATTTGTCTGAACTAAAAAGAGAACGGCCAGTAGGAGTCAGTGGTTTGATGCGGGTGAGAAATGGGGGGCGTTGGTTAGCACTAAGTATTGATTCCTGTATCGAGGCTTTGGATGAATTAATTATTTGCTATCAGGAATCGATTGACGAAACTGCCACTATCATTGAACAAAAACAACAACAGTATCCGGATAAGATAAAAGTTTTTTTTTATGCTCCTAAAGTATATTTTGATTTTTTGTCAGAAGAAGAATTTTGGTATGCATATTCTTTACCGAAAGATTCAATTCATTTATTTAGTAATTATAGCAATTATGCATTATCAAAGACTACATATAAGTATGTCGTTAAGATGGATGCGGATCAGATTTACTTTACTGATCGTTTATCGAAGTTATGTGATGCGTACAGGGGTATTGGTGTCTATGAATACTCTTTAATAGAATGTATGGCTTATTATTTTATCCGTTTTTTTTATAGATTGCATAGCCACATTTATTGGGTAGTTAAAATAATAGATAAGTTTCCTGTAAACGGAAATATGATGGAATTTTATAGTTCTTATTTATATAGATTGGTGTATAAGACTAAATTATCGGTTTCTCTGTCCGGTATAAACTTGTATAGGGATGGTGAAGAATGGGGTATTCCTGTTTTTATAGAAGGAAGTACACATCCTTTAGTTTTTAATGGATGTGGAGACCTTTTTGTTTTTACAGTTTCTGATAAAAGTTTTTATACACCTGCTTATCAATCACCTAAGGAGTCTGATCAATCGGATACTATAAGATGGAATCCGGTTTATACAGTTTATCGTATAATTGAAACGTTTCATTGTAATTCTAAAATAGTGCATGGTGGATTTTATTGGTTTCATATGAAGTTTGCTGATATTCGTGAATTTGATAAGAAATCTATATCATTAGGCAAATGCTATGATGATTTTAGAAAGATGAAAATAAATGATTTATTTAAATCCGGATTAATAAAGAATGACAGATATTATTTTGGCCCTCATCTGTTTTTCTTTAAGTATGATAAGAGTATTTCTGATCCTGATAAAATTATTGGAAATTTATAAAAATGAAACTATTCAGAAAATATAAGGCAATCGCTTATTTGCCTACTCCGTATACATTATTGCAGTATTACCTGTTAGAACCTTACCGGATTGAGGATACTTTGTTTCTTTTTCATGGAGGATTCCCTTTGTCTGTTGTTCGTTGTGTACCGGGTGCAAAAATCTTAGATGACAAAAATCGAAAAAAATGTTATGGATCATTGTTACTTGTTTATTGGTATGCTTTACGTAATCGTAATATTCCGGTTTATTTAGGGGGATGGATTATTTTCTCTAATTCATTTTTGAGGTTCTTTAAACATATTTTTTATCTGGAAGACGGAACTGCTTCTTATGAATCTGTTTTGCTTCCTGAATTTCAAAATTTTAAAAGAGAAAAGATTTTACGGCGCAGATGGGTATGGGGGAATACATACCCCCAGTTGGGATTAGCCGATAATGTTGAATGTATTTATTTGACCGGTATTTTACCTATTCCGGATATCATTTTGAAAAAAGTAAAACTCATCGACTTACATGCCTTATGGCAACAAAAGAATCCTGATCAGAAAAAAGAAATAGTAAATGTGTTTTTACCTCAGGGGATCGATTTAAAATTATTTGATGGTTGTGATACCCTTTTATTGACTCAACCGTTCAGTGAATATTCGGAAAATAATTTTTCAGAATCAGATAAAATAGAAGTCTATCGTCGGTTGCTGTCAGGTTATGATGAATCGAATGCATTGATAAAAGTTCATCCGGCAGAAACAACAGATTATGCTGCTTATTTCCCTTCTGCAAAAATCCTGACAGTTCCCTGCCCGATGGAGTTGCTTGTGTTGTTGGATATACCTTTGCACAGAGTCATAACCGTTAATTCGACAGCAGTATATAGCCTGGGAGATCAGATAGAAAAAATAATTACCGGTTACGATGTCACTCCTGCATTGATAAAAGAAGCCAAACGACGTGATATCTACAACGGTATTTCAAATAAGCTTACAACGAATAAAAAAAAATAATATAATGATATATACATGTTTGAATGGACGATTAGGAAATTGTTTATTTGAGATTGCTGCGGGAGTCTCTTTGGCTAAGAAGTTAGGAGTCTCTTATAAGGCTTTGATATGCGATTATCATCATTTATCAGATTTACAAATCTTCCGAAAATCGATTTTATCCAAAATCGATTTTCAAGATGTTTATCCGGAAAATGTTACAGAATATAATGAAACCGGCTCTTCGTATGAAATGTTACCATTGCAAGATAATCTTCTATTGAATGGATATTTTCAATCGGAAAAATATTTTGACAAGGATCTTGTGTATGATTTATTCAAGATAGATGAAATTACTGAAAAATATATACGTGATAACTATGGTTTTATATTTCAAAGAAAAACTGTAGCTATAAATGTTCGTCGAGGAGATTATTTGAAATTGGAATATAGGCATCCTGTATGTAGGATGTCCTATTTTAATAAGGCAATAAGTTATTTTGATAAGACGATGTGTTTTTTGGTTATAAGTGATGACATAGAGTGGTGTAAAACGCATTTTAAAGGGGATAACTTTTATTTTGTTGAAAATGAGCCTCCCTTAATCGACCTGTATTTGCAGTCAATGTGTACGCATAATATTATTAGTAATTCAACTTTTTCATGGTGGGGAGCCTGGTTGAATCCTAATCCGGATAAAAAAGTGTTATATCCGGATCCTTGGTTTGGGTTTTGTCTTAAAAATAAGAAGAGATTTAATACTAGCGATTTATGTCCGAAGAATTGGATCCCTGTTCCTTTCGGAGAATTTGATTATTATTTCTATGGTGGACGTTGTTATATATATGGTGGATGCCGTTATATAAATAATAGATATAGTTATACAAGAGATCGCTTAAAAAGGATTATCTCTTCATTGAAAAAATCAATAATAAGAAAATAATAATAACCAATCATGCAAAAAAGATTTTTAAAAGGAATAGCCGGCCTCGGTTTGCTGGCTGTCCTACCGGCTTGCCACACACAGAAGCAAGCACCCTCTGCCGACCTCTATGCAATTGCGGCGGGTACCGTATCAACCGTATCGGAGCAGGAAATTCAGCAGCCTGTGTCATCGTTCACCCGAAGCATGCAGATTCCTCAGCTGCAGGTAGACGCCCAGTCGGTCTATAGCCGGATGATCAACTACATTACACCGGACGAAGAACTGGCACCGAAAGTATCGGTGGAGAAGCTGACCGCCTATATCGATTTTCCTGCCAACGGCATTCAGGTCAATCCGAAATATGGGAACAACCGTGCCGAACTGGCAAAATTCGAAGAACACCTGAAAGCCCTGTTGCAATCAGCCGGTGGAAGAGTAAAGAATATCCGGATCATGGGATATGCCTCTCCCGACGGCAACACGAAAGAAAATGAGCGTCTGGCGGGTAACCGTGCCATCCAGTTTAAAAACTATCTGCAGAAGCAGTTCAAGATGCCATCCGGTTATCCGGTATCAGTCGATTGGGTAGGAGAAGACTGGGAAGGCCTGCAACGCCTTATTGCCGGATCGGATAAAAAATATAGCAGTCGTGTACTTTCTATCTTTCAGCTGACCGATGATCCGGACAGCCGCCGTAAACAAATCAAAGCGATAGATAACGGAGCAGTTTACAAAGACATCGAGAAGAGCTTTTTCAGCCGTTTGCGACGAATGGAATTAGCTGTTGAAACAGAGTCGGAAACAGTATCCGTTAATGATCCTCTATTAATCGAAAAAGTATATAGCCAACCGGACAAAGTCTCTCTTTCCGATTTCTTTCGCGTAGCCGCTTTATACCGTCCCGGCACGGAACAATATCGTGAAATATATGAAATAGCAGCCTATACTTATCCTACTTGTAAAATAGCCCAATTGAATGCGGCAGCAGCTGCCTTGTCGCAGGGAGATAAAGAATCGGCCCGTTACTTTTTTAATCAGGTGGAAGGAGATCAGCGGGCCTATAATAATTTAGGTGTTTTGGCTTTGATGGATGGAGACAAAGAAACAGCCATTGCTTACTTTCGCAAGTATATGCCACTGAATCCACGTCTGGCACGTGAGAATATGTCTGTTTTAGAGAAGTAAAGGTTACGGATATGAAACAGAAGATACGTTGCTATTTTACTGATTTTTGGGAAGGTTCTGATTACAAATATCATTTAGGCTTTTTATTGGATGAGTATGATATTATTATCGATAGAGAACATCCTGATTATTTATTTTTTTCTTGTTTCGGAAACAATCATCTATTCTATACCGATTGTATAAAAATATTCTGGTGCGGTGAAAATATAATTCCGGATCTGAATCTATGCGATTATGCCGTTTGCCTTTCGGATATTCAAGCCGGAGACCGGATTTATCATCATTATCTGACATTGTATAAGAAGGGTAGAAATGCTGTTAAATTTAATCTGACACCGGATGAATTGTTGAATCGCAAATTTTGTAATTTCGTGTATTCCAATAACGACAATGCTTTTCCTTATCGCGAAAGAATATTCAAGGAATTATCTAAATATAAGCGGATCGACTCCGGAGGCGCTTTTCTGAACAATATGGGAGAGAGAGTAAAAGATAAGCTTTCTTTTCAAAGAGAGTATAAGTTTTCATTGGCGATCGAAAATTCCAGTATCCGGGGATATACGACAGAAAAAATATATGAGCCTTTTCTGGCTCAATCGTTGCCGGTTTATTGGGGCAACCCCAATATCAGTTCGGATTACCATCCGAACTCGTTTGTTAATCTTATGCAATTTTCTTCTGTTGAAGAAGCCGTAGAAGAGATTATCCGTTTGGATAAGGACGATACGGCTTATCTGGAGAAAGTAATGACTCCGTTTTGGCCGTATGGGAATAGTTTCGAAGAGTTTTATGAGATTGAAATGGAAAAGGAGAAAGCCTTTTTTCGTCATATTTTTGATCAGCCGATCGACGAAGCTTATCGACATACGGAATACGGCTGCAATCGAGGCTATATTGCTTTAAAGAAATCAATGGTATCATACTATAATAGTCCTGTTTGTAAAGGATATAGAAAGGTTGAAAGAAAATTAACAACCCTCAACAGACGGATAAAATAAGGGTGTTTTGAAATGTTAAGACGGGACTTTTGATTTCAAAATAAGGGACTTTTAAAATCAAAAGACCGGACTTTTTTCCCAGAAATAATCTGTTAAAATGAAATAAAGCAGCTCGTTTCCGACCATAAAAATAAATTTGTATGAATAAAAAATTTTTATGTCATGTCGGGAGGAGATCAGTTGTCTTTTCCTGTTTTTCGGGTAAATATCGCAGAGTTGCCCGATTATGAAACGAAGGTTCTTGAATGTGCAATATTTTTGCGAACTTCCGAATCGATAAAAGGAAAAAAGTCATGGAAAAAGTTTTCAACAAGCTTTTTCGAATATTACCAACCGGTCATTTTAAGTTTTTTCGGTTATCAGCCGGATATTCCTGATATCCCATTGATAAAAGTAAATAATAAACCGTTGTTTATAGCCATAATGGCAGCCATGCAGAAGAATGACATGTTCGGTTGTTCGACTCCCGAACTGGCCATAATGATGTATCTGACCTTCGATCTGAGTATGGAACTTTTGGGTATACAACAAGGCTTGTACGGCGACTTATTGGAATATGAGGATGTTTTAGAGTTATTTAAGAGATACTCTCAAAAGCAATTCAAAAAATAAATAATTAATCGGTTGGAAATGAGCTGTTCTTTCTTTGTTTTCCTTGATTTTAACTCAAAACCGCCTTACCGCGGCTTGCCGTTATATTTGTCGGCATCAGGTAAACGGACAAGCGAGTCTTTCAATTTTTTTTGATCAGCCCTATTTGTATTTATTATATATAATATTAATTCTATATTAAAGAGAGTGCAACCGGGGGTGTAATCCTTACTGATCGTAACCGGATCGAATGTTATGAATATCAATAACTATCAGATGTGACTTTAGTGCGACTTTGCCTGTGACACTTTAATTATTCACAAAAAACGAAGAAATCATGACGAAATGTAATGAAAACATGACACCGGGTTATCGTAAGGGCGGTTATCTGCGGGTAGGGAGAAATGTGATGAAAGCTTCTTTCGGCACGAACAAGGAACAGCGTCACCTGGCTCAGGTGTTGCTTTGTGTACAGACGTTTGCTTATTTCCGTGAAGGGATGGTTTGTCTGAATGAATTTACGTATGTCTGCCGTCCGGGCGAATGGATTACCACCTTTTCGGAGATTGCCGGTCTGACGGGTTTGTGTCGCAAGTCGGTAAAGAAATGCCTGGAACGTTTGGAAGTCGGTCATTTTTTGCAGGTGAAAGAACTTACAGGCTATAAACTGATCTGCCTGACCGATTATGAGCCGTTGATACCGGTTTTCAATGAAGCTGGTAAGTTGCAGGTACCGGCGCAGCCTTTGGAGAGTGAAGCCGGTGAAGATATTTTTAGCCAGGCGATGAATTTTTATCAACCGAATAGCGGACAGAAAGGACTGGTGAACTGATGGAAAGCACACAGAAAACAAAACGGGAGATCACTCCGAATGTGAATCTCCCGATGGAACAGGCGGTTATAGCCGGACTACTGAGCAGCCCGGATGCCATCTTCGACGTGCGCGACCGTTTGCGTGCAGAGATGTTCAGCCACAGCGGGATCCGCTTTGTGTACGAAGCGATCCTGTCGTTGGTAGAAGCCGGTAAGGGAGTAGATATGTTGACGGTTGAAGATGAAATGCGGCGGTTGGACTCTGCCATGTATGGAAAGCTGGACGGACTTTTATTCTTGTCGGAGATGTTGCTCGATGTGCGCAATGACAGCCATATCCGTATCCATACCGATGAACTGGTGCGCTGTTATACACTGCGCCAACTAGTGAACGGACTGAGAGAGAAAGAAGTGCAGGCTGTACAGCCTTCGGCGGACGTGGCTGTGTTGCTTGCAGGTGTGGAGGAGCTTGCCGGTTCCCTGCGTGGAGAACTCACCCGTTCCTCTTCGATGGAGGATGCAGGGAAGGTGGCCGCCCGCGTATTGGAAAAATCATATCAGGAGCAGACGGAACGCGAAGCGGGCATAAGTAAGCAAATCCGTACCGGTCTGCGTGACTTGGATACGCTGACAGGCGGTTTGTATCCGGGCGAGTTGATCGTGATACCGGGCCGTCCCTCGATGGGGAAATCGGCTGTCGCGTTGTGGATGGCGTTACAGGCAGCCCGCCAGGGTAAAGCGGTTGCTTTCTTCAGTGTGGAGATGAGCAAGGAGGATAATGTGATGCGTCTGTTGTCGATGCTCAGCGGGATCGATGCCGATCGTATACGCTTTAAAGGAACGAACCAATCGGAACGTATTCGTCTGGAAGCTGCTCGAAAAGAGCTGGACCATCTGCCGATCACGATCGAGTATTGCGGTTCGGATACGGTGGAAGATATTCGTGCCAAGGCGCAGGTGTTGTATAAACAGAATAAACTGGCGTTGCTTTTCATCGACTATCTGAACCTGATCAATATCGTGGTATCGAAAACGAACTTGCAGGAAACAACAGATCTGGCGTTGGGTAACATAACCCGTAAGATCAAGTTGATGGCTGAAGAGATGCAGATCCCTGTCGTGTTGCTGGCACAGATGAACCGTGAGAGCGACCATCGTCAGGCTCCCCATTTCCCTGTTTTGAGCGACTTGCGCAACTCGGGAGCGATCGAACAGATAGCTGATGTGGTCATCTTCGTTTACCGTGCCGAGAAATACAACATTTTCTATGATCCGAAAACGAAGGAAGATCTTCGTGGAATAGGTCTGCTGATGGTGGCAAAGAATCGTAACGGGGCAACAGGGGTGGCCAAGTTCCGGTATAACCCGGCGATGACTTGCCTGACGGATTATGATCCGAGGGTGATATAAATTAAAAAATAAGAATAAGATTATGAGAATGAATTTTCTGTTTCGTGCCGGTAAAATCGTAATAAATAAAGTCTCCTTTTTGTCTTTACTATTGAGTGGAAAAGCAAAAAAGATAGATTTTGTTATTATCGGGGCACAAAAATCTGGAACAACAGCTTTGTTTGAATATTTGGATAAGCATCCTGATTGTGTGGGGACTGTTCGTAAAGAAAGTTTATTATTTACCAAGGCAAATTATAGAGATCCGACTGAGAATGAAATACGAGCTTTGTTTTCAGGCAGGAAAGTCTTTAAATCGAACCGGAAGCATTTATTTTTCGAAGCGACTCCTATAAATGTATATCGGGATGAAGTTCCGAAACGTATTTGGTGTCATAACCCGGCAGCTCGTTTGATTTTTTTAGTACGTGAACCAGTTAGTCGTGCTTTTTCTGAATATAATATGCATTGTCTGTTAGCACAGAAAAAAATAACTATTAGAGAAGATCCTGATCAGGAATATTTAGATTATTTGAAAGATCCTGTAAAATATCCCTTTTCCTGGTTTATAGAAGAAGAATTTCGGAAGATCAGAGAAACAGGTTCTTATTTACCGTCAGCATTCAACTATCCGGATTTTATACGGCGTGGTTTATATAGTGATCAATTGGAACGTTATTATCAGTATTTTAATCCGGAACAAATTTTGATTATAGAAAATGTAGAATTGAAGAAACATAAAAAGGAGACTTTACATCGAATAGAAGATTTTTTGGGTATCTCTCATTTTTCATGGAAAGAAGATGAATTGAAAAACTCCCATGTGGGAGTTTACATTCAACAGATTCCTGTTGAATGTAAACAATCTTTAACCCAGTTTTTCAAGCCATGGAATGATAAATTCTTTGATTTGATAGGGTATCGTATGGATTGGTGAAGCATCAATGGCTTGTCTTGAAAAGATTACAGATAGCCGATGTGGTCATTTTTGTTTACCGTGCCGAGAAATACAACATCTAGATAGATTCTATTAATATACTAATTATTAATCATGTCGAATATGATAACCAGATTTAAACGGTATTTATATATAGCCTCGATTTTTAAAATGTGGACTTATTATAAGTCAGGGAAAAAAATTTTGATATCTAAATCATCAACAATAACCGTTGCTAAAAATGGTTTTTTGTCTGTAGAAAAAGAATTGATAAATAGGTCTGCCTTTAAAAAAAGGTCGTCATGTAATATTTGGCTGGCAGGTGATTTAGTTATTGATACATTGTGGATTGCTGACGTAAATATAGTGGTTCATTCGGGTGCAAGATTAGTAATAGGCGATTGTATGATGAATGATGGAACCTATCTGGAGTGTGAATCAAATATTACAATAGGGGATAATGTGCTGATAGGACGAAATGTAACTATTCGTGATTCGGATGGTCATGATCATGGGGATACCTTCGGAAAAAGAGAAAGATGTTTGCCGGTAAAAATAGGCAATTCTGTTTGGATAGGTTCTAATGCAATGATACAAAAGGGGGTACATATTGGTGATGGCGCGATTATTGCTGCCGGGGCAGTTGTTTGCAGGGACATCCCTGCAAACACTTTGGCTGCTGGTGTACCAGCCAAAGTGTTAAAAGAAAATGTATATTGGAGACGTTGAAAAATCAAGAATTTATGGCTTGTTTTTAAAAAGATTGCAGGNTGGATGTACCTAGTTCTGCAAAGACTCTGGTAATTTCTTACGTAGGTATGAAAAGCCAAGAAGTTTCTGTTCAACCTGTTGTAAATATCAGATTAGCATCTGATACTCAGAACATTTCCGAAATTGTTGTTACAGCAATGGGTATCTCGAAAGAGAAAAAGGCATTGGGATATGCTGTTCAAGATGTAAAAGGTGATCAATTAACGAAAGCATCCAGTACTAATTTAGCGAATGCTTTACAAGGAAAAGTTTCCGGTGTTGATATTACTCCATCTTCAGGTATGCCAGGTGCATCTTCTAAAATCACTATCCGTGGCTCACGTTCCTTCACAGGAAACAATACACCGTTATATGTTGTCGATGGTATGCCTATCACATCAACGTCTGATATTGATACAGACGTCATGAACAATGGTAGTGTAAGTGGTACAGACTATGCCAACCGTGCTGTCGACCTTGATCCAAATGATATTGAAAGTATCAATATCTTGAAAGGTCAGGCTGCATCCGCATTGTATGGTATGCGTGCCTCCAATGGTGTTATCGTTATTACAACCAAAAGCGGTAAAGGCGCACGTAAAGGAAAACCGGAAGTGACATTCAATACAAGCGTTGCTTTTGATGTTGTTTCTACCTTACCTGAAGCTCAGAAAGAGTATGCACAGGGTAGCGGTGGTGTCTTCTCCCCTACATCTTCTTTAAGCTGGGGTCCTAAAATTTCAGAATTACCGAATGACCCGACTTATGGCGGTAATGTAAACAACAGCTACACTGCAAACGGATTACACCAGGGACAATACTATGTTCCACAGCGTGCTGCAGCCGGACTGGATCCATGGGCTACACCGCAGGCTTACGACAATGCAAAGGACTTCTTTGGCACAGGTGTTACATGGAGTAATTCTGTAAACGTTGCTCAGGGCTTTGATAAAGGAAACTACTCTTTCTCTTTGGGTAACACGACAAACGACGGTATCGTTCCCAACACAGGTATGGATCGCTACAATGCCAAGATGACTGCCGAAGCAAAATTGCATAATAACTGGACTACCGGTTTCAGCGGTACATTCATTGCTTCAAAGATCAGAAAACAATCAGGAGCCAATACTGGTATTACTGCAACCGTTTATCCGGCACCTCCCAGCTACGACCTGGCAGGAATCCCGTCTCATGTAGAAGGTGACCCCTATACACAGAACAACTATCGCAAAGGTTCGTTCGACCAAGGTTATTGGGCTTGCGACAACAACAAATTTACAGAGCGTACACAACGTTTCTTCGGTAACGCTTATGTGAATTACTCTACAAAGTTTGATACTGAAAATCATAAACTGGATGTTAAATATCAGCTGGGAGACGATGCTTACACTACCAACTATTCTGATATTTATGGTTACGGACATGCAGCCGGACAAGGTGAAGCCAGCGAATATCATTATTCAATCAATGAAATGAACTCATTGTTAACTGCTGCTTATTCATGGAATATCAATGAAGAACTTGTATTTGACGCTTTGCTTGGTAATGAAATCGTAGAACGTAAGTCAAACTATTCTTATTCTTACGGAACACCTTTCAACTTCCCGGGTTGGAACCATATCAATAATGCTTCTTCCGTATCTGTTGAAAACAAATACAAAAAGAACCGTACAGTCGGTTTCTTCGGTAACTTGTCGTTAGCCTGGAGAAATATGCTTTACCTGAATGTAACAGGACGTAACGATATCGTATCGTCTATGCCTCGCGACAACCGCTCATTCTTCTATCCTTCTGTTTCTCTCGGATGGGTATTCACCGAACTGGAACCGCTGAAAAATGATATCCTGACTTTCGGTAAGATTCGTGCTTCTTATGCTGAAGTTGGACAGGCAGGCGATTATATGCCTTCTTACTATTATACTCCATCATACGGTGGCGGCTTCTTCTCAGGTACACCGATCATGTATCCGCTGGGAGGCGTAATGGCTTATGTTCCGCATTACAGAGTGTATGATCCGAATCTGAAACCTCAGAATACAAAATCATACGAATTGGGTGCCGACCTGACTTTCCTGAACGGTCTATTCGGCTTGAGTTATACATTCTCTCGCCAGAACGTAAAAGACCAAATATTTGAAGTTCCTTTGGCCGGATCAACAGGTTCCAACAGCTTGATGACAAATGGTGGTAAAATACATACCAATGCTCATGAGTTTACATTGACCGTAGCTCCGGTTAATACGAAAGACTTCAAACTTGACTTTGCATTCAACTTCTCTAAAATCGACAACTATGTCGATGAGTTGGCTCCGGGTGTAAATAGCATCATGTTGGGTGGTTTCGTTACACCGCAGGTTCGTGCCGGCATCGGCGATAAGTTCCCGGTTGTTTACGGTGTAGGATATTTGCGTAACGAAGCTGGACAGATTGTCGTGGACGAAAACGGTATGCCACAGGCAGGTGAAGAACGTGTTATCGGTAAAGTGGCTCCAGATTTCCGCCTGGGCTTCAATACAAATATCGAATTGTATAAATTCCGTATATCTGCTGTATTCGACTGGAAACAGGGTGGACAAATGTATTGCGGTACTGCCGGTATGCTCGACTATTACGGAACCAGCAAAAAGTCTGGCGATTTCCGTAGTTCAGAATCTTTCTTATTCGAACTGCCTGCAGTGAAAGAAGTGAAAGATGCCAACGGTAATGTAACCGGATATGCTCCTAACGACATTCAGATCAAAGGTGAAGATGCAGCCGATTATTTCTCTGCAATAAATAATGTTGACGAGTCTATGATCTATGACAACTCATTCATCAAGTTACGCGAACTAGCAGTAAGTTATCCGGTATTAGACAAGAGTTGGTTGAAAGTCAACCTGAGTGTATTTGCACGTAACATCATCGTTTGGTCACAATTGAAAGGATTTGACCCGGAAGCGACTCAGGGTAACAACAATATGGCCGGTGCTTTCGAGCGTTTCTCACTACCGGGTACTGCCAGCTATGGATTCGGTCTGAATGTCAAATTTTAATTATTTAAAAGATAGAATATGAAAACATTAAATAATATATCAAAAGGCCTCTTGGGTGCGGGTATTCTATTGGCTTCTCTGACTGGTTGTTCGGAAGATATGATGGATAAGGTGAATAAAGACCCGAACCACACACAAAATGTACAGGCTAAATTTATCCTGGCTGATGTAATTACATCTACTGCATTCTCAAATGTAGGCGGTGATTTTTCCATCTACGGTTCTGCATATATCGAACAGGAAGTCGGAGTGCACAATCAGTTATACCGTGCAGAAATACGTAACGGAGAACCTTCGGCATCTGCAACATTTAATAATGTATGGTCGAACGTTTATACCGCTTTAAGAAATGCACGTATTGCTGTCAACAAATGTTCGGAAGGTGGAGAACAGGAAGGAAATTTGGTTACCAAAGGTATTGCAGAAGTTCTGGTTGCTTACAATTCAGCCATCTTGGCCGATATGTTCGGTGATACTCCCTGGAGTGAAGCTGCTTTGATCAATCCTGACGGAACACCGACATACATGAACCCCAAAGTAGACAAACAGGAAGATATCTATGCCGGAGTGATGAAAAGCCTGGACGATGCTATCGCCGATTTACAGGGAAAAGACCTGCACGCATCCGGCCCTATGGGAGACCATGACTTACTTTATCAGGCTAGTGCTGCAAAATGGTTAAAACTGGCTTATGGTTTGAAAGCCCGTTACACTATGCATCTGATCAATCGCTCAAGCAGTGTAAATGCAGATATGGAAAAAGTATTGGAATATGTATCCAAATCATTTACATCTGCCGGAGAACAGGCTGCATTCAATATCTACAGCAGCAATAACATCAACCCGTTATTCGGTTTCTTCGATGCACGCTGGGCCCTTGCCGGTAGCCAAAGCATGGCAGACAAGCTGATCGAAAGAAACGACCCGCGTATGAACCGCGCATTCGTTACAGTCGGCGACAGCTACGAAATGATCACAGATCTAAAGAAAGACAAAGAGTTGCTGGCTCCGAACGGTACACCGGTAGAGTCGCAAGACAAATACAGTGTATCTATGTATATGTTCGCCCAAACAGCTCCGAGTATACTGTTAAGTTATCACGAAGTGTTGTTCTTAAAAGCTGAAGCATTGTGCAGATTAAACCGCATCGATGAAGCAGAAGCGACATTGAAAGATGCCGTTGTAGCCGGTATCGCAAATGCAGAAGTTGCTATCCAGTCAGCAGAAAAATATATGGGTGAAGATCTTACAAACGCTGCTCCCGCTATTACGACAGCTGACGCTGAAGCTTATTTTGACAACAACGTGAAAGCTTTATTTACAACAAATCCGTTGAAAGAAACAATGATTCAGAAATACATCGCTTTATGGGGTGCTAATGGTGAAGCCGTTGAAGCTTATAACGACGTCCGTCGTCTGAAAGCAATGGGTGAAGAACTCATCACATTAAAAAACAAAGCTAAATTCCCCCTGCGTTGTCCGTACGGTAACAGCGACACGACTACGAATCCGGAAGTAAAAGCTGCTTATGGTGACGGTCAGTATG
This sequence comes from Parabacteroides timonensis, assembly GCF_900128505.1. Taxonomy (NCBI): domain Bacteria; kingdom Pseudomonadati; phylum Bacteroidota; class Bacteroidia; order Bacteroidales; family Tannerellaceae; genus Parabacteroides; species Parabacteroides timonensis. The sequence goes on along the minus strand of NZ_LT669940.1, from coordinate 1,478,205 downwards.
TATATACAGAACCCGTTTGGTGGGCAGGCGGTAGCCGATAAGTTTCTACAAAAAACAGGATGACCATATATTAGCTTATACGGTCATCCTATAAGGGAAGATACGATGGTCGTATATTAGTTCATACGGTCATCGTATCTTCGTTTATACAACCATCGTAAACGGACTGTTACGGCCAGTCGTAAATTATTTCGCAAACTTCACATCAATCCCTTTATCTTCTTTCGCCTTCAGACCTAATACCCTACCTCCTACTTTCACCTTTCCGGTGATAAACTCCGGAATATTATATGACATCATAAATTGATCATAAAACTCTGTATCTTTCTGAGGCAATAAAAATGGCTTACAGGCTTTTCCATCCTTACCGACATAAGCGATATACGGCCGTGTATATAACCCATCAATCCGACGACTACTGAATATAACCCAACGGCTGTTACTGCTCCAGGAATGATAACTTTCCACATCATCACTATTCAATATATCTAAAGGTATACTTTCGCCTGTGGCAAGATCCGCCATATACAAGTCAGCATCTTTGTGCCAAATAGAAAAATTACCATAACCAGATACCGTATACATCAAATAGTTTCCATCCGGTGAGACACGTGGAAAAGAAGCACTTTGCCCTTTTATATTTGCATTATATAATGTATCTACTACAGAACCGAAGCTCCGGGTATCCGGATCGAAAGAAATAGAGCACAAGCTATATTTGATCTCAGAATACTCCTGCGGAATAGGACGTGCACCAGCCGTACAGAAATAAAGTGTTTTTCCATCCGGAGAAAAAGTGGGGAAAGTTTCAAAAGCATCCTTCGAAAATAACTTTCCGGTAGTCACTATCTCGTGCTTTTCCACATCATACACTACGACATCCGAAGTTTCATCAAATACTTCGATCCGGTTCCTGTCGTTCATATGGAATCCCTGTTTTGTATTATTTACAGAAAATGCGACATATTTTCCCGAAGGATGCCAGGAGGGATATACTAATGAAGAAACGGTTTGTTCCGTTTTGGTATTCAACTTTTCTATTTTATCTCCGTCAACCAGTATGGTTCCAGGATACGTTTCACGCATGTGGAAAAGCATCTTATCCGGATTCTGCATACAGAAAGAATGGCAATTCACACAATTCCGGCCACTCATCTTATTTTCAATGATGGCTGTTTCCGTATAGTTTTCCAGATTACGCTGATAAAGCCCCATCCTATTCCACAAAGTATATCCAGGGGCAATTAAACGATAGGCAATATAAGGATCGATGGGGTCCGTTGCCACATATAATTTAAAAGGAGCATATTCGATCCACTTACCTTTTTCTTTCGCCTGAACGATCACATCTACCGCATTACCGGCGGTAGACTGTAAAAGCGTCTTCCATTTGGAAGAAGGAATTACAAACTGATTTCCTTTGGCTTTAACCTCAATCTTCCGGTCAGCCGAAGATAAAATCATACGTGCCTCTTCATATTGAGTTGTCAATGAAAAGTTTAATGGAGCGATATTCGCCGGAATAGTAACATCAGTATAATCCGGACTAATTGCAGGCTTTTCACTTAACCTATCGCTAACCTGAACCGCATCCGAACAGGACATAAACATAGCCAGCAACATGATATACTTATAATTTCCCTTCATATTCATCCGATTATTTAAACATAAAATAAAACCAGTAAGTATCTCCGTAGGCTCTTCGCATTAACCCGGGCAGTGCATTCGCATTACTCCTATTTGCCAAAACTTGTTTTTTATATTCAGCAAAACGTTGCACTACCGAAGGAGAAATATTAAAACGCTTCCAGTAATCAGGTTCAGCCTCCGATAAGGTAATCACTGCTTCCTGAAACGATTTAGGCAATGCTGGTAAAACATCTGTACCATAATAATGCTCCACCATACCCTTAAAGCCGGCCATATCCTTGGACATCAAATAAAAAAGCCCAAGATATTCAATTGCATTCCTGTTTGATGGATTAGTTTCGGCTATAACCCGCAAATCTTTCTCCATATTATTCAATTCCGACAAATAATTATCTTTGGGTAAACTTTTACGCATAGGCCCCAGGACCGGGTCTTTTTCTACCTCGGCATCATTATATAAAAAAGGACGTTGCTCATTCGCCCAAGAGCTATAACAACTAGTCCTTTCCAGTACATTTATATATTTTTCCGCCACCGGATATTCCCCATAAATGAGATTAGTTTGTACCAGTCTTTTCAATATACGGGGATTGCCCTCTCCTATTGCGGTTGCAAAAGCTTCAAACGCCATCTCTTGCGCCAATGCTGTATTTCCCATAACAAAAGTAACTTCACTCAGCAAAATAGAGATCTGCTCCGTTTGATTCCAGCCAACCATTAATCCTAAGGGCCCTTTCTGATCAAAACTAAACGCCCGGTCTGCCAACTGTCCTTTATGCGCCAAAGCCAAATTCAGATAACACAGATTCAGGTAATTGGTAAGCGGCCCTTTACTTGCTTCAATTATTTGATCCCATTGTTCCGTTCTGGCATAATAGTCCAATTCTTTAACTTTAATCGATTTTTTATCCCCGTATTCAGGAATTCCCCACCAACATAAAAGAAACAATATTAAAACTTGTACGCCGCATCCTGCAATCAAAAACTTTTTACTTATCGGCTTCTGCTTACGTTTTAACCAGAACGATATAATTAAAATAACAGGAAGCGACATCCAGGAAAAATAAATAACAAATTTCGGCTCCAAAGCTGTATGATAATAGACATCAGGCAAAAAAGCAAAACGATATTCACCTAAAGCAGCAAAATACACACTGCATATTCCACATAAAACAGCCAATACGCAAGACAGCAAAGCCCAATAATATTGGGGCGTTCTGTTTAATAGTTCATAAATGGCTACTAATATGGAAAACAAAAAAGCTGCAGATCCTATCATACCATAAAGGACAGGTGTAAGTAACACTTCCACTCCTATCCGCCACCTGTCATTCGGAATACGCAAACACAGACATACGACTAAAAGCATTATATCCAGGGCCACCGTTCCGAATACCAGATAATTAAAATCAAAATGGATGAACATAATCAAAACGACCGGAATAAGATAAAATAGAAACAGATTTGTATCCGGCACAATACGGCGTACAATTCCTCTTACCCCAAGCCCAGCAATAAGTAATAATCCTGCAGTAATAGCAGCTCCGGCATATGGCAGAATAAAAAACTGAACTAAAAACTCAGACAGAACTAAAGTAAATCCACCGGGTATAAGCAATTTATCCGAGATATATTCCCCCGAAAACTGAAACAACTGGGTCTGCTCAATAAAGTAAAAATGATATTTACTATATGTCTGCAGAAAGACAAACAAAGCAGTAAATACGACTAGCCAGAAAGCTACAACTTTCAATTTCATGGTACTGTGGTTTTAAGCATGTTTTACCAATTCAAAACGTCTATCCACACACTGCGGAAGCTCATGTGGATAATGAGTCACATAGATCAACGTTTTACCCGGCCGGGAGCAGAACTGTTCTATTATCTGTGCCGCCCTCTTCTTATTACTGATATCGAGGCCGTGTAAAGGTTCATCCAATATAATCAAATCCGGATCTTTGACGAATGCACGAGCCAGTAATGCCAACCGCTGTTCACCTGATGATAATGTCAGGAAAGAGCGGTCTTTTAATGTCTCGATCCCAAAAACACGCATCCAGTCCAAAGCTATTACTTCCTGCTCCGCAGTACATTTACGATATAATCCGATCGAATCGAAAAATCCGGAACCGACAATGTTCAACACCGGAACATTCTCCATATAATAAAGATGCATTTCAGGAGAAACATAGCCTATCCGTTTTTTTATATCCCAGATACTCTCTCCTGATCCGCGCTTCCGGTCAAACAAATATAATGTATTTGCATAAGACTGAGGATTATCTGCATAAATTAAACTCAATAAAGTTGACTTTCCTGCTCCATTCGGACCGAATAAAGCCCATTTTTCTCCGTTTCGTACTTCCCAGTCGAGTTCTTTCAGAATGGTTCTGGTTCCATATTTAATAGAAACATGTTCCATACGGAAAGTAACATCATGAGTGGAAGGCTCCTTTTCTGATATTGGTAATGGGACATCCGAAGAATGATCCGGAAAAAGATGAGTAAGCAAATCCGTATGTGTAATAAACTCTGCCCGTGTTTCCGATGGAAAAACCGTCCGGTTATGTACGGGTAAAATATGTGTTATCATTTCCGGTATATCATCCGGATTAGACAGAAGCAAAATTACCTGTACATTTTCTAATTTTGTCATCTGCTGTAACAAGTCGACCAGGACATCCCGTGAAGAAGCATCCAAACCAATAAACGGATTATCAAGGATCAGTATGCGAGGTCGTGTCAAGAGCGAACGGACAATCAGAAATTTACGTAGTTCACCGCTGGATAAAAAGATCAAACGTTTGGGTAGTAAATCTTCTATACCAAAGAAAGAAAGTACCTGGCGCAAATTTTCCGTACCGGCATATTCTTCAAGGATTTGCTCAATTGTCGGCACCTCATCTGTTTCCGTCGAATGCCAGCGTTGCTGATAATATGTATTCCGGCAATCCGCCAATGAATAAATATCTTTGAAAGCAATGCTCTTGACAAGATTACTTACTTTATCTTCATAACCGAAAGTTATTTCTCCCTCTTTCAATGCAAACTTACGTTGCATCATATCCGCAATCAATGTTTTCCCCGAACCGTTCGGACCTATTATAGCCCATTGTTCCCCTTCTTTGACCGACCAGTTAAACGGCTCTGTAAAACGGAGTTCCGGCAAACGGGTAACCACATTCTGCAGGTTAACTATTGTATTATTCCCTTTCATCGTCTTTTATTTATACGCCCAAAGGTAAACAGTTTCTTTATAAAACTTAAATATATCAACAAGAAAGAAGAAGGGATCACTCATCACGAGCAATCCCTTATATATATACAGGCGTGGTATGTCTATAAAATTCTTACAAATTAGTTATTATAATGCCTGTAATTTCCCAACTCAACTTAATCAATATATTTTATTGTATTACGTTCTATTCCACTTAATTCAGTCTGATAGACTACCCACCTTTATGAGACAAAAATAATAAAATAAAACAAAACAACAACCTAATCTTTTATTTTTTACACAAAAGCCACCGTTTTACTATCAATCAAAAACCCTTGTTAAAATTAGCAAGATTTCATCTTATAATTTTGAAGAGAATATCTATCTTTGATTTCTAATTATTTTATCTTAAAAATCCAATAACATGAAACGATTATTTTATTTCTCAATTCTTTTGCTGGGCATTATCAGCACACTCAATGTTTCTGCAGCCGATAAAAACAAATGGCAGCCTCTATTTGGAGCAAATCTATCGGATGCCAGTTATAACCCGGAGGTCTGGAGCATGACTAATGGCGTACTTGCAGCTGTGGAGGACGAATCAATATGGACCAAAACCGAATATGAAAATTTTGAGTTGGATCTGGATTTCAAAACAGATGTAGGAACAAACAGTGGCGTCGTTATTTACTGTACGGACACCAAAGACTGGATCCCCAATTCTGTAGAAATACAAATCGCTGACGATCATTGCGAAAAATGGGGAAATGGAAAACCCTATGAAAAATGTGGTGCTATTTATGGCCACTTGGGAGCGAATAAAGATAAAGTTGTAAAAAAGCCCGGAGAATGGAACCACATGCGTATAAAATGTGCCGGACAACGCATCACAGTTATTTTGAATGGTAAAAAAGTAACTGAAATGGATATGAGTAAATGGACCTCAGGCAAAATAAATCCTGATGGAAGCGAAATTCCCAGTTGGCTACCCAAACCTTTTGCAGAATTACCGACAAAAGGTTATATAGGCCTGCAAGGAAAACATGGTGATTCACTTATCTGGTTCCGCAATGTAAAAGTAAGAAGCTTGTAATAAATAAAGAAAAGAGGAAAGTCTGTGACAGCTTTCCTCTTTTTATTTTAAGAAACCTTCGTTCCTTTGCCCAAATGAATTTCAGAAGCCTGGGTTATAATGACTTCTCTGACTCCTGCATCAATCGCCTGAAATGAATTTTCCAGTTTAGGAATCATACCTCCTTGTATAATACCCTGTTCTACCAATTGCTTGAAAGCCGTACGATCAATTTCCGGAATAACACTTTCGTCATCATTTTCATCCTTCAATACGCCTTTCTTTTCAAAACAAAATACCAATGTCACATCAAAATGTTTGGCTAATGCTTTTGCTGCCTCTCCGGCAATGGTATCGGCGTTGGTATTCAACATATTCCCTTGTTTATCATGAGTAAGCGGAGCCAACACCGGGACAATGCCCTGATGGATAAGAGAAGCCAACAGATCAGCATTCACCTCTTTTACATCTCCTACAAAACCATAATCCACCTCTGCTACCGGGCGCTTATCCGAGCGCATCAGGTTCATATCCGCACCGGTTAACCCTAATGCGTTTACATTTAATGCCTGCAGACCTGCAACAATATTCTTATTGACCAAACCGCCATATACCATAGTAACCACTTTCAAAGTTTCAGCATCTGTCACCCTGCGTCCGTTAACCATCTTGCTTTCGATACCCAATTGGCCGGCCAGTTTAGTAGCAGAACGGCCACCACCATGTACCAACGCCTTAAATCCTTCTATCTGAGAGAAATCACGAAGCAAACTTTGCAGTGTTTCTGCTTCCTCCACGATCTTTCCACCGACTTTAATCAGCGTAAGCTTTTCTTTTTTCATATCTGACAAAATATTTTTTGCGCCAAAGGTACTAAAAAAGAAAAGATTTACATACTTTTGCATAGTCTAACGCGGTAGTAGCTCAGTTGGTAGAGCATTAGCTTCCCAAGCTAAGGGTCACGAGTTCGAGTCTCGCTTACCGCTCCTAATAATCAGGCAGTTATCTTAAAAGATGATTGCTTGATTTTGTTTTATATATTACGGTTTTAGTGAGTTTTAAGCATACCATGTAAACCAATATGTAAACCAGAAATCACATCATGAATGCCTCTATTTCAGCAGTTTGCTACACATCAAAAACATTATCAAATGGCGAAAATCCTTTGATGTTACAAATAAATAAAGATGGAAAGCGAAAATACAAAAGCCTAGGCTTGTCGATCAATCCTAAATATTGGGATTTCACCAAAAACAAACTTAAACCTGTTTGCCCCAATTATGAGCATATACAAAAAATCATATTGGATAAGCAGACAGAAATACAAAAACAAATTATTGAACTTAATTCTGAGCAAAAAGATTATACCCCCGAAACTCTTCTCAATAAACAATCATTTAAAGTCTAAACCATAAAAGAATTTTACGAAGGGCTTATTTCCTATTATGAGAGTATAGACAAAAGAGGAAACAGGCACATATATAAAAGCTCCTACAACTCATTAATGACATTCACAAAGGGGAGGCTTGATATTCTATTCAGCGATATTGATACAGATTGGCTTAAACGATACGAAACATGGTTACGTTCCAAAAAGAATAAGGAAACAACTATTAGCCTAATGTTTAGGACTTTGAGAAGTGCTTACAATAAAGCTACTTAAAGCCAAATACAAATTAAGAATTTAAAATTGGCATTGGTTTAGCTGATGGATTTATTTAATCATTCCAGTGTAGCGACTACTAAACGATATTTAAGATTAAGACAAGAAAAAATATTACAGGCTTATGATGTTTTATCCTTTTAGATGGAGAATATCTAGTCTCAGCAGTTGGAAAATAGAACACTTTTCGTACATTTGCAGCAATCTCATACGCCTAAAGCGATAGGATGACATGAGAGGACATACGTTTAACGAAAGGTGTTATTGAAATTATCTTCTACATTCAAACTTCGCAACTTTGATATTGGAATGAAGATGATAGCAATAGCACCCGCATCATTTGTATTAAACTTACCTATGAGGGTAAATTATATACTAAATTGGTGTGGGTTGCTGTTGTTTTATCTATTCCAAAGGCAATGCGAAGGCCTGAATGTAGGATAAAACAAATACAGTTCCCACACCTTTTATTTTTTTAATCCAAACGGTGGGAACAGGGAGGATAAAATTTAAATTGTTATGAATACAAAAACACTATTTCTATTATTCTTAATTAGTCTTTTAACCGGGTGCAGCAAAGAACCTTTAAATAAAATTCCTGGGAATGAGATTTCTGATAATAATTTTTGGACCGGCTGGGAAAAAAGTTTAAACCTTAAAGATTTTGATGAAGGAAGTTTAGTTCTTAAGTCAGATGAAAATGGAAATACTTGGATATTTGGCCTAAAAAATAGTAGACCTTGGTTAGGATTATTCAATGGAGCAACTAAAGAAAAGCTAAATGAGTGGAATTTACTTCAGAATCTATCTATCAATACTATTACTAGTCCTATCATAATGCCTGGAGGGTATGCTTTTGTTGCATGGGAAAGACCAGAATCTGATTTTACAAGAAAAACAAAATTTTATATACTCCAAATAAAGGGGAATAATGTTAATATGGTTTATGAAACCACCAACTACTCTGTTCCTCATATTCAAAACGCTGGTGGATATACTTATATCTATTGGGATGACAGCGAAAGCGGGCTTTTTCCAAATGCAACTCCTTCTGATTTTTCTGATACATATTTAATTACAGATAAAAATATTATAGAGAATGTAACAGTTACTGATCTAAATAAAGATACTACAATTGTTTCTGCCTTTCGAAATGACAAAATGTGGATTGGTTTATATTTGTCAGAAAATGATAAATGGCAAAATTTTGTTGGAAAAGAGACTATTGAACGTAATATAAAAGTTGCTATTGGAGAAGAGATACAAAATGTCAAGATTGATAAATTTCAAATTGAAAGTCAATTTGAAACACCTTGGGGTAAAGGTTTCACCCCTGTTTATATAGACAAAAAAGGTAATAAATATTATCGAGACATAATGATATTCGATACGGATAATTTTCATTATTGGTATTCTAGAAATATTGCAAACAGCAAAAAAATGACTTGTCGAGATTGGTATCAAGGAAGCATTCTACTAGACGACAGTGTTGTTATTTCACCAAAGGGAGAATCAATAGTTAAATTGAAGAAGTACAAATCCATTGGTTCACTAGTAGGATATGATATTGCCCCAATTTCACCGCAAGACTCAATAAAACAGACTAATAGTATTTTAATATCTTATACGGAAGCAATTAGCTTTAGGTCTGTTCTTTCTCCGGGCGTTGGCTATTTTCCTCTCAATTGGTTTATAGAACGTTACGATTATAAAAAAGGAGAATCTATTTGGTGCATTTCTTGGGAAAATCTGAATGAAATACCAATTCATGCAAAAGTTGAGGGTTCTGTTGATACTAGTTCTAACCCATGGATATATAACATAAAAGCAGAGAGAAAAGAATATATATTTTCAATAGATATTGAAATGGGCACACTAACACCGACTAGTATCAACAATATTTCTAACTAATCTAGAAAGACACGGATTTGAATATCATCTACAATTTATTCAAGTTCGTGTCTTACTATTCTTTTTTATACGATATAGTATTGCGAAAGAGATAATTAACAAATTCATTAATCAATCTTGATTTACAACAGGATGTAAACCAACACGTAAACCAGATAATAATTTAAAACAAAGAAATCTTCTAAAGATGACGTAAGCGGTTGTAGCTCAGTTGGTGGCAGACGAAAGCGAAGCTTTTGGCAGCCTTGGAGAGCATTAGCTTGGGGAAGCTAAGGGTCACGAGTTCGAGTCTCGCTTACCGCTCACTTTTATTTAAGGTATTGCCTTCTCCGGGTAATACCTTTTATTTTTTACCACACAGAGTAAAGCAACTTACTCTCATTACAAAGGGAATTTCCCCACACCTATGGGGATTTTAGCCCACAGCTATGGGCATTCTTCCCCAATTATATGGGGAAAGTTCCCCAGTGCTGATAAAATAATGGGGAAATATAATAAAGCAATATACTTTCCTATCCATATTCATATTTATTAAAGAATAGTTTTCATAGCTGAAAACATTTCATTAAAAATGAGTGTTAATCCTATATTATTCTTACTTTTGCGACTATTAACTAAATTTAAAAAGAAAAAGAGAAAACAGCCATGTTAACAGTGATGATTTTGGTTTTTTTAGTTGGATATCTATGTATAGCTTTAGAACATCCACTGAAAGTAAACAAAGCCGGAACGGCCCTACTCACCGGAACTATACTTTGGGTTTTATATACCTTCGGGGCACCCGATCTTATTCCTATAGCTTCTGCCGAAGCCTTTAAAGAGTTCCTGGATTCGCATCCTGGCATAGCAGCTCTCCCTTTCGTGGAACAAAGTACCCGCTTTGTCGTCGAACACCAGATATTGGATAGTATCGGTGAAATTGCAGAAACACTGATCTTCCTGATCGGAGCAATGATTACCGTTGAACTGATCGATGCCCACGGAGGGTTCATGTTCATCACAAACCGCATTAAGACAAACCAGAAAAAAAAGTTACTGGTATTAGTTGCCTGTATAACATTTTTCATGTCTGCCATACTTGATAACCTGACTACTTCAATCGTTATGGTTATGTTGATGCGAAAATTATTAGGCAACTACAAAGAACGTTGGGTGTTTGGTAGCGTCATTATTATTGCAGCCAACAGTGGTGGCGCCTGGTCTCCAATCGGCGATGTAACTACGATCATGTTATGGGTTAGAGGTAATATATCTTCATCCTCAACCATTCCTCACCTCATCCTGCCGAGCTTGGTTTCAGCAGCAGTGCCTGTATTGATCATGATGCGCTTCCTGCACGGAAAGGTAACACCTCCCGACGCATTTACTGACAATGAGAATGATGAACTCCTCAAAGAACTGAAGAATAAAGAAAAACTTTCGATACTAATTCTTGGCGTTTTCTGCCTTGTATTCGTACCTATATTCAAGACAGTCACCCATCTGCCTCCATTCATGGGTATTCTGATGGGTGTCGGCATTTTGTGGATATATACAGAATTAATGTATAAACGGAATATCGTAAACGAAGATATAAAACTCCGTTTATCAAAAATAGTTCGCCGGATAGACGGAGCAACTTTATTATTCTTTCTTGGAATTCTATTGGCTGTAGACGCCTTGCGTTGTAGTGGTGTTCTCTCCAATTTCGCTTTATGGCTGGATGATACAGTAGGTAATGTATATGCTGTAAACCTGATTATCGGAACCTTATCTGCTATCGTCGATAATGTTCCTTTGGTTGCCGGTGCAATCGGTATGTATCCGGTAGCAACAGAAGCTATGATTGCATCTGCTGCCGATCCTGTTTATATGGCAAACTTCGTTCAAGATGGCATCTTCTGGCAATTCTTAGCCTATTGTGCCGGTGTTGGAGGTAGTATGCTGATCATCGGATCTGCTGCCGGAGTTGTAGTTATGGGGCTGGAACGCATCAATTTCATTTGGTATCTCAAAAATATTTCGTTACTTGCACTCCTTGGATATCTGGCAGGGGCCGGAGTCTATATTATCCAGAACGTAGTACTGGGATTATAAACAAAAGGAGGATACAATTATGTTATGGGATTTCATACTTAGATTATTTATCGCAGGTCTTCTGGGAGCTGTAGTTGGTCTCGACCGGGAATACAGGGCAAAAGAAGCCGGATATCGTACTCATTTCCTGGTTTCATTAGGTAGTGCTCTCATCATGATTGTATCTCAGTATGGTTTCCAGCAAATCATACAGGAAAACAGTGTTTCCCTCGATCCCAGCCGTGTTGCGGCGCAGGTGGTAAGTGGCATCGGTTTTATCGGTGCAGGAACGATTATTATTCAGAAACAGTTTGTTCGCGGACTGACAACAGCCGCGGGTATCTGGGCTACCGCCGGGATTGGACTGGCCATCGGAGCCGGGATGTATGGTGTCGGTGTAGCAGCGACAATATTGACTTTAATCGGCCTGGAGCTATTAAGTTTCATCTTTAAAAGTCTGGGGATGAAAAGCTCGATGATCATCTTTTCGACCACCGAGAAAGACATTATACAAAAGGTTACCCGGGTGCTGAGTGACAGAGGCTATATGCTCGTCTCCTATCAAATGGAAAAAGTCAATCATTCGAATGCCGACACTTACATCGTTACAATAGTCATAAAAGCGAAAAAAAGTATGGATGACAACAAATTACTCCTGTTTATGGAAGAGTTTCCGGAAATAACAGTCGAGAGAATTGAATAGAATTACTGAAACGGGGACAAGTTTTACTATATTTGTCCCCGTAATTATTTATAACAAATACACATGAACATAATTTCTAGACTTTTTAAGAAAGAGAAAGAAGAAACAGAAGCTTCCTCAAAGGGCTCCGTTGAAGAGTTCGTTTCTCTGATCCGCGTTTATTATCAGGCAGTAATGGCTGTACAACTGGGTATAACCAACATCAATATGCTATCGGATATGGCGCTATTCAAACGGATGTTGAAAATCCCAACACAAAATAACAAACCGGGTATCGCCGAAAAATCACGTGTCCGTAAAATCCTGATGCAAGACTACGGCATGAAAGAAAGCTTCTTTAAAGAGATTGAGGCATCGGTTAAAAAGAACTGTAAATCGCAAAACGATATCAAATCGTACTTTTTCCTGTTCCAGGGTTTCTGCAATGACCTATTTTCTTTGTTAGACAACCTGATGAAGTGGAAGTTCCGTTTCTCCATGCTGGTAAAAAAGCTATTATACAACCAGACAGCTAAAACAATCCACGAGATCGTAACCCGTTCGGAATGGAAAGAGGTTAGCGTACAAAAAACAGCTTGGAGTATTCGTAAATACAAAGAAACACTTGGTTACTCGGAAGAATGGATGACTGATTTTGTTTACAACGTTGTCCTTCTCGCCAAAGAAGATGCAAAGAACCAACGCAAGAAAGACAAATAAAGATTGAATGATATGAAATATCTTTTTTTAGAATATCCCAAATGCAGTACTTGCCGGAACGCAAAAAAGTGGCTTGATGAACATAAGGTATCCTATGATGATCGTCATATAATCGACCAGAATCCTTCTGTTGAAGAGTTGACTGAATGGATTGAACGGAGCAAGCTTCCTTTGAAAAGCTTCTTCAATACTAGCGGTCTGGTATATAAAGCGATGCAACTGAAAGACAAACTGCCTTCCATGAGCGACCAAGAACAGATTGAATTGCTGGCATCCGATGGGAAATTGATTAAACGCCCATTACTGGTAAACGAAAATCAGGTACTGGTTGGTTTTAAACCCGGCGAATGGGAAGATTTAGTAAAATAGTCCTATGAAAGAGTTCATCACCCCTCCCGATCATATTCATTTCCTGGCAAAGAAGCTATTTGCTGATTGCGGGGAAATTATCGACGGTTCCATTGCTTATCTGGAAAAAGGAGGTGGTGGGCCTACTTCATTGCATACACACGAACATAACCATCTGTTTATTGTGACCAGTGGGCAGGCACGTATCGAGCTGGGCAGCGAAGTAAAAATACTGAATGCCAACGAGTCGTTTCTGGTAAAAGGAAGTATTCCCCATTCCGTATGGAATAATATTGACGGAACAACCGTTATGATCGGTATCTCTGTAAAAGACAAATAATCATCTTAATTTACTTTTCGAATGGAAAATCTTACCTATCAACCCAGTGCAGACTATGTTGCAGCTTGCGGATTATATTGCGGAGCCTGCCGTAAATTTGTAAAAAACAATGTCCCGGATGCAAGTCGAATACAAAAGCAGCATGGTGCAAAATACGGTCTTGCAATATCGAGCATAACTATAAGAGTTGTGCGGACTGTACGATCAGTTCCATTGAGGAATGCAAGATGTTCAACAACTTCATAGGAAAGGTTTTCGCTGTTCTTTTCCGTTCGGATCGTGCTGCCTGTATCAGAAGAATACAAGCCATCGGATACGATGCTTTTGCCGAAGAAATGCACAGTAAAAAACAACAGACAATAAAAAGATAAATAACAAAAGCCAATGGTATCAGAATTACATCCGCTAGGGTTCTTTCTACCCGAACAGACTAAACTGCTTATGCTGGGTAGCTTCCCACCTCCCATGCAACGTTGGTCGATGAACTTCTACTATCCGAATATCCAGAACGATATGTGGCGTATCCTGGGACTACTATTTTATAATAATAAAGAGTATTTCCTGGAGACAAAGAAAGCTTTCAGTGAAGAAAAGGCCAAACTGTTTTGTAAGGAAAAAGGTATCGGCATCGGTGATACGGCTATCGAGATCATCCGTCTGAAGAACAATGCTTCCGACAACTTCCTGCAAGTTATCAAACCGATCGATCCGGAAGAAGTCTTGTCGCAGATTCCGGAGTGTAAAGCAATTGTCGTAACCGGCCAAAAGGCGATGGATACACTTTTATCCGTATTACCTCCTACCGAAGAACCGAAGGTCGGTTCCTTTTCTACGTTCACTTTACTAAGTAGAGTATTCAGATTATATCGCATGCCTTCTTCTTCCCGCGCTTATCCCAAACCATTGGAAGAGAAAGCAGCGGTTTACAGGAAAATGTTCGAAGATTTAGAAATGCTATAAATAAGGCCATTGTCTTCCTTACTACAGAGACAATGGCCTTATTGGTTATTTTTCTTTTGAATATTGTATCAAAGAAAAACCACAAGGAGATATACCTAAATCTATCTGAGACTTTTTAGAACTAAATTCTTTCTTCTCAGGTACAATCCGATTTCTGTCATTACTTGAATTCGCTGCATTAATATTGTCCGCTTCAAGTTTCCATATATTCTTCACATAATATCCTTCAGGAACATTTAAACGAACCTTTTGCCCGCTTTCATGAGAACGATTTATTAAAGCTATATTTATATTTCCGTCTTTCGTTAAAACCGCAGCACCATCAATAAATTTCAGTTCTTGTGTTTCTCCATTCACGTCACTATTCATATCTCCCTCTACTCTTAACCTTCCTAACGGAAGCGATAATCCCGGTCCATCAACTTCTACATTGATCTTCTCTCCAACCATATAGCGTCGATACAATTCAAACACATAATAAACAGGCGTTTTATAAGCATCGTCATCACCTGAGGTTTTAATCAGACCATGTCCGTTCACCGGAAATATATAATTTGCCATCCCGACAACAGGACTTTGTCTGATGAAAACATTCAGCATTCCGGCAACAGTTGTAACGTCGAATAATCTCCTGTTGTCTTTTCTTGTAAAGCCAAACTTCACTCCATCATAAACAGCATGCCTATTATTCCATTCATCGATACTGAATCGTATTGGTTTACCAGTTCTCCCCAAACGTCGGTTTTCCTCATTTAATAATTCTGCACTTCTCTTTATATTTGCCTCAACCTTTGCAGGAGCAAAGATCGTATATAACGGATCGATAAGAACATCATCCTTCATCCGAGCTCCCATATAATAATGTAATGTCAAAAAATCAATTAAAGCTCCGTTCTTAGAAAGAACCGTATCGTTCCAACCATATAAATGACCAACTCCAAGCAACTTCAAATCAGGATAAAGACCACGGATTGTTTTTGCCCACTTATACAACTTCTCAGAATAGACCTCCGCAGTTTCCGCTTTATGTACTCCATAGGGACCATAATTTTCATTTCCAATACACCAGTACTTCACATCATACGCCCGTGCATGCCCATTTTGAACCCGCTTCATTCCATAGGCCGTATTTTCAGCTCCATTGACATATTCGAGCCAGTTTAATGCATCTCCCAATGAACCGGCATATTTAGGATTATTACTCATATTAAAATTAATATAAGGGACCGTCCCTATTTTTTTACACCATTGAAGAAACTCATCCGTCCCAAATATATTCGTATCTTGTCCACCCCAGCAAATACAATCGACAGTCGGTCTACTTTCTTTTGGACCAATTCCATTTTCCCAATTATATTCATGTATATAAGTTCCCGCCGGCCAGCGAACAATCGGCATATTAAGAGGTTTCAGCAGTTCGTTCACGACAGGATGCTCAGTACCGTCTCCCCTGATCAATCCCCCATAAATCACACTATCGTTACAATCTTCCAGCATCTGACCATAAATCATTGGATCGATGGCCTCTAGTCGATCCGGTATCGAAATATGAACGACACTCTGTCCTGACACAAAAGATGTAAAACCGAACAATAACACACACAGTATAACTAATAAACTTCTTTCTACTTTCATATTTTTATTCTTAAACTATTCAACATTTTTAAATTGTTTTATTTCTCCTAATCGACCTACCAGAAGAGAGACCAATATATAACTGACCATATAAGCAGCACCTATATAAATAAAGATTGGTAAATAAGAGTAAACGCCGATAGTCACTCCTATTATTTTCTGAGAGACCACGCTCGTTATTCCTCCCAATGTGCCTCCTATACCAGTGATAGTCGCCTGTACGCTTTTAGGATAGATCTCGGAAGGAATAGTTATATTCGCCCACAGGCCATGAGCCAGCATTATACCGGATATCAAACCTATAGCAATAAAAGGCGTAGCTCCGGAAAATAATAAATAACACAACACAGGTATAAGCAAAGATGCAATAAACATCACAGTCTTTCTGGCTTTATTCAACGACCAATTATATTTATCAATCAAAAGTTTAGGTAATACTCCTCCTAATATGGTACCAATCCCCATAGCAGTATAAGGCAACCAGGCAGTCACACCCAATTCGGTTAAGGAGAATCCCTGTACATCCTGCAAATATTTTGGAATCCAGAACAATAAGAAATAAGTTACCGGATCGATGAATATACGGGCTGAAAAACATCCCCAAGTAGCCTTCCTCGCCAATAAATCTCTGAGGCTGACTTTAGCCTGTTCCCCCGATTCCGCACTTTCATCACCAGATAAAATCAAATTCTTTTCTTCTTCTGAAATATCCGGATGTTTCTGAGGCAAATGATAATATTTCAACCAGAAAAACAACCAGATAAAACCTAAGAACCCCGTCACTATAAAAGATAGTCGCCATCCAAAATGAAACGCCAGAAAAGAGACGATCGGAACAGCCAATGCAGCCCCGATAGCCGTTCCTGCATTAAATAACCCAATGGCTAAAGCACGCTCTTTCAGAGGAAACCATTCACTACAAGCTTTAACTCCTGCCGGGAAATTAGCGGATTCAGTAATTCCTAGTAAAAAGCGAACAATAGCAAACTGAGTAATAGATCCGGCAAAGGCATGTAACATACTGACCAAAGACCAACCGCCGGCAAATATGGCAAACCCTTTCCTGGTTCCAATCCGGTCGATAACCCTGCCACTGCATGCATACATCAACGTATAGCTAAACACAAATACAGCAGTGATATTTGCATAATCAGCATCCGTCCAATGAAGATCATTTTGTATTGTAGAAGCCAGAATTGCCAAGGTATTCCTGTCCAAGCAGTTTAAACCTGAAACCAAACATAGCAATACAGCTATTCTCCACCGGACATTTTTTATTCTTATAACCTCTCCCATCTCTTATTCCCGTTTTAAAAAGGGATTATAATGACCGGCATTTTTCCCATTACTATTTTTCCGTTTCAGAATCAAAGCCTCGTTTATACTATCCTCCTGCTCTCCATTCAGAAGATACTGCTTCTCCCTTAATAATTCCTGTCTCAATTCAGTTGTATCTATTTCACGTGTAGAGATTCCCTTTTGAGCGATCAGAGCAGCCGCAACCCCGGCTCCCTGTCCCATAGCCATACAAGTAGCCATAACTCTTATAGAACCAAATGCAATATGCGTAGCAGAAATACAACGGCCTGCCACTAATAAATTATCAAGCCCGACCGGCAATAAACAACGATACGGAATCTCATAAACGACTTTTCCGGAACCTGTAAAAATCTGTTGTTTTCCATAAGGAGGATGAATATCGATTGCAAAAGTTCCACAAGCGATGCCATCATAAAAAGCCGTACCATTTAAAATATCATTTTCGGATAAAGTATAATCACCTACGATATGCCGGGTTTCTCTTATTCCTACTTGTATTCCCGAATCGATAATGAAAGAGTTTTCAAAACCTCCTATATGTCTTTTAAGGAAATGGAATATTTGTATTACTTGTTTACGAAGCAGCACTTCCGCACGCGTCAGATCTGCAGTATTAGTTCCATCGACATTTTGTAACCGAGTCGTATTCACCGAAAATTGTCCGTGGGGTAATTCATACATCAAAATCCGTGGAGCGACCTCATCATCCAGTTCACCTGTTTCTACAGCTTTTTTTATCAGTTCATTCAAACCTAAGAAAGCCATTGCTTTCTGACTATCGATTTCTTCGTCAGTCGGATCGTCTTTCAACAGATTTCGATTTTCTTTCATCCACCGACGTAAATCGAGATTATCGACCCCACCTATTCTAAAATAGAGAGTTGCCGGTTGCATCGCTCCATCTTCTTTTCTCCCGGCAATATAATCGGCACCCGCACTAACGGCAACATCTGCATCCGCTGAACAGTCGATAACATAACGGGGACAAATCGCCTCTCTACCCGATTTGCTTTCAATAATAACGGCCGATACTTTCCCTTTCTCCACCTGCGCTCCAACAACCAGGCTATGCAGTAGAATCTGAACGCCAGCCTCTTCCAACATTTTAAAGAGAAGTACCTTACATCCTTCTGGATCAAAAGGAGTCATCGACGCATTATCGAATGTCATATCTGTGACATGTCCGGCAGAAACACCATCTGCCACCATACGGGAAACAAACTCTCCGGCAATACCGTTTATTACCTGCCTGCCGTTTATGTCATGAAATGTAAACATCGGATTCACCATTGCCACAGTCATATTACCACCGACAAAACCATATTTTTCAACCAATAAAGTCTTAGCTCCCATCCTTGCAGAAGCAATTGCTGCACCGATACCAGCAGGCCCTGAACCTACCACTAAAACATCCGGTGTCGCTATCACTTTTGTTTCTCTCTGTTTCTCTATAATTTGCTTCATTTTGCACATAGTTCTTTTGTCCGGGTAACCGAATAGATATATGAAACATCTTTCGTTACCCGGATATGATTAATTATTAAACTCTAGCTCTATTAATATCCAGGATTCTGGATCAGGTTCTTATTTGTCTGGATTTCCGCAAAAGGAATAGGAGACAAATAATGCTTCGCCGGGTCAAAATAACGTATGCCTAATTTTGTCCCCAATTTATCTTTATCTGGATAGTTTGAATAATCCGGGTTACCATATTCATCAATCGAAGGAGCAGTAGACGGATAGCCTGTCGGTACACGACCATAACACATTCCGTTCATTACCTTTTCTGCCATCCCCCAACGACGTATATCAAATAAACGGGCACCTTCGCCTGCCAATTCATATTTCCGTTCTTTCCTGATTATAGCCCTCAACTCCTGTTGGCTCTTGCCATTGGAAACAGACGGCATCCCAACTCTGGCTCTCACCTTATTTATAGACTCATAAACCGTATTATCCAATTGATTCAATTCAATCTTGGCCTCCGCATAAGTCAACAATATTTCTGCATAACGGAATACGATCGCATTGATAGAAGAAGCACCGTCCGTTCGATATTCGGAAGCATCGACATACTTTCTCCAACAATATCCGGAGAAACTGGCATACGTATGTGTTGCATCCAAATTATCAATCCTTACAGCCGGGGTCACATTATAATTCCAGCATTTTATACTGTCTTTATTCGTTTCGAACTGATAACCGAGAAAAACCGTACCGGGTAAAGCAATCGTATACCCCAGTCTCGGATCTCTGTTTTCCCAGGGATGTAGAGGGTCGTAAAGAGGGGATTTATCGATAGAAAGGCCATCGATACATTCATAAGAATCAACGAGTGCCTGAACAGGCATTTTATTCGAATAACCGCCCCCTAAACGAGATAAATAACGTTTAGGCATCAACTGCGTTTTATCATCCTGGTTAAACTGGACAGCCCAAATAATTTCTTTTGAAGTTTTTCCGGCAATCTTTGTCAGATTCTCATAACTATCGTCGAGAATATATTCAGTACCTTCCAGTTCCATTATTTTACGACAAGCGTCGACCGCGACCTCCAAACGGTTATTATATAGAGCAGTTCGCGCCACAATAGCCCAGGCAAAACCTTTTGTTATGGCCATTGTGTTCGGTGCATTTTTCTGGGAAAGGAAAGGTACCGCTTCTTCACAATCCGAAATAATGAAATCCACGACTTTATCCTTTGCATCTCGAGAGACATAGGCTTCACTTATTGTCTGTACATGTTCAATCAGAGGAACATCACCAAACATAGATACCAATACATGATAATAATAAGCACGCATAGTCTTTACTTCCGCTTTGTACTGATTGATCTTCTCTTCTGAAACCTTTCCTTCGGAGCGGTTGATATTATCCAAAACAAAATTACATCTTGAAATGCCATTATACATATACGTCCAAAGATCTTTCAATTGCCAGGCACTCGGATTATGATACAATTGTTCGGGGTTCACATCTCTCTCAGCAGCAATATCCGAGGCATTATCGAAATAGATCATAAAAGGGATCCAGTCATACATCAGATAGAGTGGAGAGTGTATCCCGACTATCGCCATTTTTATCTGATCTTCATTTTCCAGAAAGGTTTCTGTAGAAGGAAGATTCAACGGATACTTTTCTAAAACGCCTTCACAAGATGTAAACAACAATATACATACAAGAAACAGACTTATCATATTCTTTTTTGTTTTCATAATTGTAATGATCTAAATGATTAAAAACGAATATCTACACCAAAACCAATGCTTTTTACTTGAGGATAATACTGGCCTCCCTGAGCTGGAGATACTTCCGGATCCCAGCCATTCCAGAAATTCGTAAACGTCAACAGGTTTTCGCCCGACACATAGAATCTCAGATATTCAATCAAAGCCTTTTTGGAAATAGCTTCAGGGATACGATACCCCAGCTGAACATTCTTCAACCTCAGATAAGCTGCACTTTTCTTATAAAAGTCTGAATTCAGATAATTATTCGAGTCGTTGAAGTATAACCGTGGAAAAGTCGCTCCAGTATTCTGATTTTCAGTTGTCCAACGATCTTTATGAATCTCAAAAGCGGTACCTCCCATATGGAACGGATACATCGCTATTTGAGTCAGATAACCATCCACCTTGCCTACGCCTTGTAATAAAATATTTAAATCAAATCCTTTATAACGTCCAGCAAAATTAATGCCATAAGTATATCTGGGGATCGTCGAACCTAATACTTGGCGATCATCATCATTTATCAAATCATCGTCATTACTGTTTTCATATCTCAAATCCCCCGGAGCCAGGCTACGTATCTGGCGAGTCCATTTATAAGTACCGTCTGCCTCAAAATCATTATCAGAAAGAATACCCAAAGATTTGTACATGTATAAAGAATTAATAGAATATCCTTCCCTGTTTGTCACGAGTCCGGTTCCGTTTATACCTTTTAAGTCCAGGATCTTATTCTTTACATCCGATAAATTAAAAGAAAGGTCGAAATCAAAATCCCCTATTTTATCCGAATAAGTGATATTCAGGTCATACCCTTTATTTTCAACGGTACCGGCATTCTGGTAAGTTGCTAGTAATCCCATAGTCCGGGGAATATCCAGTTTCAATAAAATATCCTTCGTCTTCTTATAATACCAGTCGAAAGACACACTGATTTTATCGATTAAATTAAAATCTACACCGACATTGGTCATCTGAGTCGTTTCCCAGGTAATATCTGGATTGTTCATTGTCAGGACAGCAGCACCATCCATCAATCTATCTTCCGAAATATATTTCGTCGTCATATCGATATTGGAAGAAAACGGGTAATTGTCATTAATACTTTGATTTCCGAGTGTTCCCCACGATGCCCTTACCTTAAAGTTTGAAACATATTCCTTCAGGTTATTCCAAAACACTTCCTCCGATAATCTCCAGCCAGCCGAGAAAGACGGGAAAGCTCCCCATTTATTACCCTTCCCAAACTTAGAAGATCCGTCATAACGAATATTTGCTTCAAACAGATACTTACTGTTAAAGTCATAATTTATGCGACCGAACCATGACATCAGTACGCTCTCGCCAGCCCAACCGTCGTTTCTCATATTCTCTACAGAACCGGCCTGTAAAACCGTATATTCCGGGAATAGATAATCGTCCCTGAAAGCATTAAAACCAGAACTGTAATTCGATTCATATTGGAAACCGGCTAAAGCGGCAATCGTATGTTGTTTTATGGTTTTCTTATAATTAGCCGTACTCCTAAACTGAAGATACCGGTTATAATCGGATTGCATGGTCAGATTAGACTTACTGGGTAAAGTGGAGAAAACACTTCCATCCAGATTATAAGTCGTGACCCGATTGATGAAAGCCTTCGATTGCGGATAGGAGATAGAAGGAGAGAAAGCTGCCTGCATCCAAAAATCATCGATAGGAGTCCATTTGAAAGACAAATTACCCATCATCGGCGTAGACTTCTCATTTGTAAAGCCTCCTTCATGAATACTAGCCACAGGATTTTCACCATTTTGTCCCTCTGCGTAATTTCCATTAGCATATTGACAGGCCTGCACTGCCGGCAACTTATTCATCAGATAAAAAATGTACCCGATACCTGAACCATTGGAAGATTCACTATTATACTTCGCTACCGAATTCCGGTTAGAGTTATAAAGATAAACATCCAATGAAGAAGAGAAATACTTCGAAAAGATAAAATCAGTATTCAGTCGTAAGGATATACGCTCAAAGTCAACATTCTTTATAATACCTCCCTGACCTAAATAACCGATGGAAGCCAACACTTTCAATTTATCCGTGCCACCTGTCATCGTCAAACTGTGATTGTGCTGAATACCGTTTCCCTGCAATATAGCGTCCTGCCAGTCTGTATCAGGATAATGATCCCGATCGGAAGGACCTTTTTCTCGCCAGTCTCTTATTTGCTCATCGGTATAAACAGCACCGGCACCGGCATTTAACTTCGACTCATTTAATAGCATCATGTGATCTATCGCCCCTAACTTCTTAGGCATGTTAGTCGGACTTTGCTTTGTCACATATCCACTGTACGAAATATTAAACTTTCCTTCCGCAGCCCGTTTGGTTGTTACAAGGATAACCCCATTAGCAGCTTTCGAACCATAGATTGAAGCAGATGCCGCATCTTTCAATACAGAAATAGATTCGATCGTCGAAACGTCCAGACTGTTTAATCCCATCTCTATCCCATCGACCAGAATCAAAGGGTTCGCATTATTCAATGTTCCGATCCCCCGGATCTTAATATCACCTTCATCCAATCCCGGCTGTCCGGAACGTTGTGTAATCGTTACCCCGGGTGCCGTTCCCTGAAGAGCCAGTGAAGCCTGACCTACCTGGCGCTTATTGATCACTTCACTACTGATGGCAGTCACGGCACCCGTCAGATTTACCTTTTTCTGTGTACCATATCCGACAACCACAACTTCATCCAAAGCACGGCTGTCTTCCTGTAATACGATTTTCAGTTCCGTTTGATTTCCTATTTTTATTTCCTGTTCCACATAACCGATATAAGAAACTTGTATCGTAGCGTTAGCCGGAACATCCAAACTAAAATGACCGTTTATATCAGTTACCGTACCATTATTCTCTGAATGTTTAACAAGAATATTGGCCCCGATAATTGTTTCTCCTTTATAATCGACAACTTTACCTGTTATCCTTTTTATTTGTTGCAGGTTCTTTCCAACGACAGCCTCATCTGTCTTCTTATAAATGATAATATGTTTTTCATCAATCATATAAGCCAATCCCTGACCGGCCAACAAGTTCTCTAAAACGACATTGATATTCTGCCTGTCAAGCCGAACAGAAACCTTTTTATTCAAATTAATTTCTTTATCCCTATACCAGAAAGAATATTCGCTTTGCTGCTTTACTTCATCCAACGCCTGTTTGAGAGTTACATTATTCAGATCCAGAGATATCTCTGCTACCTGTGAATAACTAACATTGGCGGATGCACAAAAAATGGTTAACAAACATAATACTACGGATAATCTCATAATATTAAAGATTTTATTACGGAGACAAACAGGTATAGTTTGCCTTGAATTTGAAAATAAATTCATACTTTTGTATTGATTTTAGATTTGTAATTGTGTTGCAATAATTCGACTAAAGTCTTCTAAACGGAAAATGTTGGTCGCATTTTCCGTTTTTCTTTTATTCAGTTATTCCTCATAGGCATACATCATTTTATTGTTAATACATTATTTTATTTCTCAGATATGTAGACCTGGTCGCCGTCTATCATATATTTCATACGTTTATCGGCAGTCATAACCCGCATGATCTGTTCCAGGTTTTCGCCACGGATAAAATCTCCCGTGATAATAATATTTTTCAATTCGTCGGATGCAATATGGATATCGACATTGAAACTTCTCTCCAACTGACGGGCTATATTCTCGAAAGTCATACTATTGAAGTAATATTTACCCTCTCTCCATGAAGTATAATAATTCAAATTCACATCCCGCTTTGATATACGTTTATTTACTTTATCATAACTGATTTGCTGTCCCGGGGTCAACTGCAAAACATTCATTTGATTTTCCAGCCGGACTCCGACTTTTCCTTCAGTCAAAGTAACTTCTATGGAATTCTCTTCTTCATAAGCTTTCACATTGAATTTAGTGCCAAACACCTGTACATTCACATCTTCCGCTTTTACAATAAATGGGCGGGAAGGATCTGAAACGACTTCAAAAAAAGCCTCTCCAGAAACCGTCACCACTCTATTTTTAGAAACAAAGGCTGTTGGATAGCATAACTTGGTACCAGCATTCAAAATAACCTTACTCCCATCCGGTAATGTAACGGTAGACTTCATTCCCAAAGGATTGGCCAATTCTATCGGCTGGCTGTTCAGTTCCTTATACCCCTGCTGGAAAGAAAAATATCCGGTTATTCCCAGCAAAACAGCGATTGAAGCCGCAGCCGAAACAATCTTCAACCAAAGTCTGCGACGAATAGCACCATCTATTTTTCGGTTTAACTGAGTTAGAATCCCCCTTCGCATATCTTCTCCTTTAGCAATCACAGAGGGAGATAGCTCGATACCATTAAGTAATCCGAGTAATTTCGCATGATCGGGATGCTCCGTCGACCATTTGTCTAAACATTCCTGATCCCCTACTGATAACTCATTCAGTAACTCGTCATTAATACGATCTATGTTATTTTTTGATTCTTCCATATTTACCTCCTATTACTCTAAGGAGGAGGTAAGAGCTAATTTCGTTTAAAGGAAAAGTAACTTTTTTGATATTTTTTTCTTCAACAAGTAGTAAAGAACTGCTGTCAAGCAATATAGGTAAGAAATAGAGCAAATGTAATATCCGGGAAATGAGGTTTCAGGCTAGTTACAATCTTATCAATCGCGATTTTCATTTGTACACGGACCGTACTTTCATTGATCGACAATCTTTCGGCTATCTCTTTCGGTTTCAGTCCTTCCTGTCTGGCCAGCAAAAAAATCATACGGCATTTTTCGGGCAAACTATTGATTACCTGATTCAACAGGTTATCTATTTCGGCTGTCAGCAATTCATCTTCCGGAGATATTCCGCCTTTGACTTCCAATTGAAGCTTAGCCTCTTCCAACGAGACAAAACGATCCCTCGATACCCGTGTCAAATAACGGGTAGATTCATTCCGTACAACAATAAACAGATACGTTTTGATATTTCCAATCTCTTTCAATTTTAAGCGGGATTGCCAGACAGAGAAAAAGGCATCGGCTACCACCTCACGGCAGGCTTCAGTATCTTTCAGAAAATAGTAAGCAAAACGAAAAACCTGATCGTAATACAGATCATAAAACAAATTAAAAGCCAACCTGTTATCTTCAGACAACAGGGTAAGCAAGTTCTTTATATCTATCGTTTTGCTGCTCAATTTCCTTTTCTTTTCCGCAACAAACATAATAAAATAATTCAAGAGACCTTATATTGTTACTCACTATTTACTTTTCAATATTCAGTAACTTCAAATTATTAAGTACCGTTTGTTGGGACACTTGCTAAATAGATTCAGCCTGTTCCGAAGGACATCCGGGGTTTTCCTTTGTCTGAGATCGTGCAGAATAAATGAGTATGGCTATTCCCTATAAAGAGCACATGCAGAGAATCTTGCTTGTCCTGCCCATAACTACCCAATAACACCGATAAAAAGAGTATTCCAAATGTAAAAAAACAAGGTCCTTTTCATATAGACAGAATTATTTCAGATGACAGTTGACAAGTGTCACTTGTCAACTGTCATCTGTCAACTAAAAAATGTTTCACACATTTTTCTATATTATCCGCAATGGAAATACGTATTCACCAAGCGAATCATTCCTTCCGGATCACTCTTCAGGTCATCCCGCAAGGAGAAGTCGTTATATGATTGCAACTTTTTAATGATGCCGTCGATCATACTCGGACTAAATACATTGTACTTTTCAAAGATTGCCCGTTGTTTCAGCAAACGTTCGGCTGAAGCGGCACAACTGTCGGGTAATTGATCTAATGTACTTAAGCGGTCTTTATTTTCTTCCTGATGAATATTGACGTTGACATACGTCTTTTCTGCAATCTCCAAGGCATTCTCTATTTCAAAACCATAACGGCAGGCAACCGCCAATCCGGCAAGCAGCTGATACAGGTCGGCCGAACCATCCGGCGAACGCATCTCTACGGTTTGCTTCTGTGTCGTGTCGTAATGGCTATCCTGTTCCAACGGGTTAGCGAGTGAACACATATCTTTCTTTGCAGCCCAACCCAGCGGAACACGAACCAATACGGAACGGTTACGATCACCCCAACAGATATTCGTAGGAGCTTCCTGGTGAGGAACCAAACGGAAGTAAGAAGTCGGATTCGTGTTTCCGAAAGCAGTAATGGAAGATGCCAACTGCATCATACCGGCAATCGCCTTACGGGCTGTTTCAGACAATACCCCGTCTTTCAGCATCTGGTTTTGACCTTCTTTCATGATGCGCATGTGGATATGCAGACCGGAACCGGCCTTTCCTACCGTAATCTTCGGAGCGAAAGTAATATCCAATCCATAACTGTAAGCCAGGTTACGAATAACCCATTTGGCAATAACAAGCTGGTCGGCAGCATCCTCCACCCTTGTCGGAAGAAACTCTATTTCATTCTGTTCGTATATTTTCCCGTTCAAGGTAAAATTACCTACTTCGGAATGACCATATTTGATCTGTCCGCCTGCCTGTGAGATATAGTGCATACACTGGGTGCGGAACTCGTTGAACTTGGCAAAAGGCCCGGATTCATGATAACCTCGTTGGTCGGTTGCCGGAAACAGTTCTTCTTCCTCTGCTATTACATAATATTCTAGTTCACCCATGGCTTCAAACTCCATTCCGGTCACTTCGGTAAAAGCTTTACTTGCTTTATGCAAAGTATATTCCGGTGAGCTTTCTAACGGCTCCCCGTCCTTATTGAAGAAAGAGCAGAGCATACTGACTGTCGGTAATTCGGCAAAAGGATCGACAAAAGCCGTTCGGAAACGAGGGATCACATACAGGTCGCTGCTACCGGCTTCGATGAAAGAGAACAGGCTCGAACCGTCCACACGTTCGCCACAGGTTAGAATTGCATCGAGGTAGGCAGCGTTATTTATAACAAAATTCAATGTCTTCAACCGGCCATCGCCTGCCGGATACATAAAGTTTACCATTTTGATTCCCTTCTCGCGGATGAAAGAAATAATGTCCGCTTTTGTAAATTGGGAAGAAGGTTTTTGCAGAAACTCAACCAAAAGGTTGGAGTTCATTTCTAATTCGTTTTTCATGCTTCGTTGATTGTTTTACAGTATAGATTTAACTATCAATTCTATCGTTCCCAAAGATAGAAAAAGAAACTTCGACTGCCCTGTTTTCCTTGAATTTTATCATACAAGAAAATTATTATTTTCACTTTTCTTCAAAAAGCCTTGCATATTAAAAACAAAAAGCTACCTTTGCACCCGCAATACGGAAGTAGCTCAGTTGGTAGAGCACTGGTCTCCAAAACCAGGTGTCGGGAGTTCGAGCCTCTCCTTCCGTGCACAAGGCAATACATTCATCGGATGTGTTGCCTTTTTTTATTCCTTCCCGAACAGAAATCATCCATACCCCTTCTTATTGTTTTTACAACGGCATGTTTTTTTACATTAGTGCCGATGAAATCTTTGTTTGACACTCGTGGGACAGCTGTTCGACCTGGCTCAGACAGCTGTCCCACCCTTGTCGAACAGTTATCCGACGAAGGTCGAACAAAGAATATGTCGGCAGGAAAAATGTTTTTAATCGTGATGAGAAATTATAAAAGATTAGTTATCCTATGATTAGTATCGAGTAATAATCGTATATTGCACGTAGTTTATCACTAGCTAAAAATCAACGGATAAAAACAAGCGTACTATGAATATAATTAAATATACACTATTACTGGGAGGTACGATTTGCCTGTTAACTTCTTGTGGGGCTACTTACTCCAATGCTGTGGCGGCAGATAAAAACATTCAGAAACTAGAACTGGGAATGAGCAAACTGGAGATTATAAACATTATGGGGAGTACCTATAAAAGACTGGAAGTCAAACAAACGGCTAATGGTTACCGGGAAACACTCGGATTTCCAGATTTTCAGGATGGCATTTATCAACTTCGACTGCTTGACGGGAAACTTCAGGAATGGGATTATTTACAACCTAACAAATGCAAGGATAATTGTTCGGATAAATAATATTGGTGCAAAAAGAGCCGGCAGGTTCAGCTAATGAAAAAGACTGAACCTGCTGCAATATTCAGTCAGATAATATTTCCAGGCCGTCCTCCCGCATCACAAAGGTATGTTCCCACTGTGCAGAAGGAAGTTCGTCGTCTGTTATTACGGTCCATCCATCCTCTTCGGCGATGTAAACGCGATAAGTTCCCATATTGATCATCGGCTCGATGGTAAAAACCATGCCCGGAACCAAAAGCATCCCCGTTCCCTTACGACCGAAATGAGCCACTTCCGGCTCTTCATGGAATTCCAATCCGACACCATGACCGCATAAGTCGCGAACCACCGAAAAACCATTCTTCTCGGCATGCTTCTGAACGGCATGTCCGATATCGCCGACATAACCAAAAGGCCTGGCTGCCTCCATGCCGACTTCCAGACATTCCTTCGCCACACGAACCAGCTTCTCTTTCCCCGGAGAAACTTTACCGATCATAAACATACGGGATGCATCCGAAAAATAACCGTCCAGGATGGTAGATACATCTACGTTGATAATATCACCTTCCTTCAGTATCTCCTTTTCGCTGGGGATACCATGACAAACGACTTCATTGATCGAAGTACATACGCTCTTCGGAAAGCCTTCAAAGTTCAACGGAGCCGGAATAGCACCGTGATCCGTCGTATAATCGTACACCAGCTTATCGATCTGGGCTGTCGACATTCCTGCCTTGATCTCTTTTGCAACCAAATCAAGGATACCAGAGTTTACGACTCCGCTTCTACGAATGCCTTCGATCTGTTCTTCTGTTTTAATCAGTTTTCGGGAAGGAACCAAATGACCTTTATTCTGGAGATAGAGTATCTTTTTATCGAATTCCGTTAGTGGCTGGCCTTTGATGATCTGCCAATTATTTCTTCTTCTCATACGTCTTTACTTTTATCGTTTAGAAGAAACAAAGGTACGTTTGTTTTCTTTTACAGAAGAGAAAATGAGTTTAATAAAGTTCAAAAAACGACTCCAACCTTTAAGGAAAGGCTATGATGGCTCAGGGATTCCTGATAGGAAGAGACGAAAGAGGAGGTTGTGTATTCTTTCAGACGGTCCAGTTCCTGCAACTCATATCCCAAAGCCAGTAAAACCGTACACTTTGAAAACAAGGAGGTTTGCACACCTATGGCCGGTGAAAGAAAAAAGCCGCCGTTCACATCTCCCGAAGGGGCAAAAGAATATCCAGCACTACAATCCAGATAAGGAGTGAACCGGGCCGGTTTTATAAGATTATACCGTATACCGGCAAACAACGGAATCAGGACTTCTTTATCATAAAGTGAAAATCCTGTTCCGGCCCCAACCATCAAACGGCTGTTGAATGCATACAGGATTTCTCCCTGCAAAGAGAACGGAACCGTAGAAGGAGAGCTCATGGGGATGCCCGTACCGACTGTTACCTGATAACAGACCGGCTTGTTTTTCTCCTGTCCCTTCAATAGAAAAGGGACTAACAGCAAAAGGCTGATGAATATGAATGGTTTCATGGCTGTACTATTATTGTTATCTGTTTAATGATCTGTAAGGCGGTAGTGAGAGAAGAGGTTTCCGGATAGATCGCTCCGTCGCTACCGTCTGTCGAGCTATGACCGATCAGTTCTGCGGTATATTTTTTCCGGTCGGATGCCAGGTCTATATCTATTGCATAAATAACGGCTGGTTGTCCACTTCCCTCTTTTCCTCCGGAGTAGTTGCTGTCTCCTTCTTTTGCCGACTTCGGATAGTTGTCGTTAAAGTCGGTAGAGTGGTTGATCTCTATTTTGACTCTGAATTGTTTAAGTTCATTGCCGGGATGTAGCTTTACATCAAAGCCCGAATGGGGAGTTGCACCGGTCAGACCGTCGATAAAGGGAGATTTCTTTGTCGGCAGATAAAGACCGTCTTCATATTCCACTCCACGGGAATAGCACCAATGCGGCAGAGCCTCTTTTCTTCTGTTCTTACCGGATGCCAGCCAGGTTTGCGTGGCTATCTTATGGGTGACATATACGGTGGAAAGATAATTTCCTTTCGTATCTTCCAACCAGATAGCGATCTGCGGGGGATTCTTTTTACTTATGCCCAGGAACAAAGGAAAGTCGTGTAGCCAGGAGTCTCCTTTCTCGACCGTTATCTTCAGATCGTTGTTCTCATATTCCACTAAATCGTTATTGCAGGAGCAGCAGGTTAATAGAACGGCTCCGAGACCTGCCAGGATGGTTGTTTTATTCATGGTTTCCGTTATTTATCCAGTTATCTATTATTTTGTCCAGGCCATTCTCCAGTTGTTCCCAACCGTCTTCAGACTGTAACTTGATGCCGTTATATACCGGACAAGTCTCTTCCAACAGCACTAGGTAACTGATAGAAGCTGAAAGGATTGTCGCCATGATCGATATTTCCGACTCCGGCCTGTTTGTCAACCGGCTTACGGCACCGACCAGCCACATACCTTTGGCTTCCCGTCTTTCCCTCAATTCTTTTATCACCTTGTTCTTTGCGGAAAGTTCCCAACGATATAATCGCCGTAAAGTATAGTCACTACGGAGCATCCTGATTTGATTACGGAAAAGATCCTTTATAAAATCTCCCAGGTGTTCCGTATCCGGCAGTTCCGGCTCCAGGTTGATCCAGTAGTCATATTTCTGGATATAAGCAGCGATCAATCCGTCCAGCGAGTCAAAATAACGATATATCAGCATCTTTGAAACTCCGGCTTTGGCAGCTACCGCATTGACGCCTAAATTCTCGAAACCCTCATCCTCTATCAGGGTATTGACAGCGTTCAACAAGGCAAGCTCTGTCAACTCCCTGTTTTTACTTGGTTTTACTATAACTTCTTCTTTTTCCATATGTTATTACTTTGTTACCAACTGGTCACAAAAGTAAGTTACCCATCGGTAACATGGATAAGGAAGTTCTCTTTTTTTGCTTTATTAAGAGATCAGGAAGAAATATGAATAGGATTAACCGGTCGGTGTGTCATTCTTGCTATGCAAATATTCTTTCTTGAACATATTGAAGCAAAGCATGAAAACCGAGATTAGAAGCGGTCCGAAGATCACTCCCATAAATCCGAATAAGGACAGACCGATGATGACACCGAAAATAGTTACCAAGGGATGTATATCCGCCATTTTCTTCTGTAACATAAAACGGATCAGGTTATCTACGTTCGTAATCACGATCAGTGCATAGGCGGCCAATCCCAACCCATTTACCCAATCACCGGTCAATGCCATATATACGACAAGGGGAAGCCAGACAATAGCGGTTCCGACAACAGGAATTATAGTTGCAAAGCAGGTCAGAAACCCGAAAAGGAAAGCACTCGGTGCATTAAATATCCAATAGCCCAGCATGGCGATCAGTCCCTGGATAATAGCCAGCAAAGGAATACCTATTGCATTGGATGTTACGATCATATTGATCTCTTTCAGGACTTCTTTCTTATTTCTTTCGTTGAAAGGCAGGATGTCATAAATATAAGCTTCCATCTGGCTGCCACCGATCAACATAAAATAAAGTATCAACACCAGTACGGCTACATTGATAGCAAAACCGCTGATACCTCCCATCAACGCCTGTCCGATCTTAGGTAGTACGGAGACGATCGATGCGATATTGCCTTTATCCAATATATTATATCCTACTTTCTGACGGACAATATCAGCAATATGCTCAAAACTGCTGACCAGTACGGTCGGATCGAGATTGATCGTCTGTAATTTATTGATAAACAACCATACGGCCAGAGAGAGAGGGATCAGAAAACATAAAATAGTTTCGAGTAATAGAAGTATAGCTACCAGGCTGCGGTTCAGATGTTTCTTTTCCGTAAGATGCAGCATCTGTTTTCTTAGCAATATATAGATGGTGAATGCTCCGAGTATCCCTCCCAGGAATGGCATAAATTCAATAAAAAGTATTATCCCCATGACCAGGATGATTGTAATTAGGGAATACTTCCAGTACGATTCTTTCAAGCTCATATTCGTTTATAATAGAATGTTTAACCTCATTAATAACAACGGCTGATCACAAATGTTTCCGATCGTGATTCCTATCCTTTCTAATAAAACAAATTTATCAGCACAGTTGTTAAGATTAAGTCATTTTAATTATAACTTTATGCCTGTTATATTTAACAAAGAAAATACCGTACCTTCGTTGTTATATATTAAAAGAACGACTAAAAATATATTCAGATGAAAAAAGTAAACAATTCAATTCTGCGCAGTGCTTTTGCTATGATATTAGGATTCGTACTGGTTTTATGGCCGGAAGCCGCAGTCACCTATCTGGTTATCGCCATAGGTATCTGTTTTATACTACCCGGGATCTTTTCTTTACTCAGTTACTTTACACGGGAAAAAGTAAAGGGAGAACCTTCACCGATGTTCCCTATCGATGGCGCCGGAAGTATTCTATTCGGAGCATGGCTGGTGATTATGCCGGCGTTTTTTGTGAATATATTAATGTATATACTGGGAGCTTTACTGGTTATAGCCGGAGTCCAGCAAATCATAATGCTGGTTTCGGCACGTAAGTGGAATATCGTGCCGTTCGGCTTTTATGTAATGCCAGCACTTATCTTATTGACCGGCATCATGATCATCGCTTACCCGTTTGGAGCAGCGGCAAATACATTTGTCATCTTTGGCGTCGCCAGTATTTTCTATGGAGTCATAGAATTATTGAACTGGTACAAGTTCCGCCAAAGATAAACCGAAGGTTACGACTTACGATATTCCATCGGGGAAATACCCATATGCTTTTTAAAGAATTTCCCAAATGTCGACTGATCGGAAAAATGCAGAATATCTGCGACTTGCTGTACAGTTGCCTGCGGAGCTTTCAACAGAATCTTCGCTTCCACGATCAAAGCATCGTCGATCCACTTATTCGCTGATTTTCCGGTCAGTTCTTTTAAGATAAGAGACAGATACTGAGGAGTGATAAACAGTTTCTCTGCATAAAATGTTACCACATGCTGTTCTTTGCAATGTTCAAACAATAACTGCAGGAATTGTTCAAAAAGCTCCTCTTTACGTGAAAGGGCCGGCACCAACATTCCGTCTTTTTTACCCATCAGGATATTGGCTATCTCCAATAGAAAACCGACAAAGGCATTTTGCATCACCTCTTTCTGGAAGAAATGAGAGCGGTTCTTTATTTTCTTTCTCAGTAATTCTATCTGGTCGTTTATTAATTCCGTTTCCTCCGGTTCAAAAGTGGTACATGGATTCTTCTTCAATTGCATATAGTTTGCCATGGAAGGACTACGCTTGGCTGGATTGCACTCATCCAGAAAATATTTTGAAACAACCAACAGTTTCCCTTTAAAATCCTTACTGACTTTGTTCAACTGCATCGTATGCGTAGGCATAATAATAACGAAACTGTTTGCTTTTAACACATAAGGTACATAATCCAGATAAATTTCTGACGAGCCTTCTAATGCCAAAACCATCAGAAGCGCATCCAAGCGCATCGGAGTTGTATATTCATTTACATCAGAACCATCTATATCACGGGTTCCATCGATATCCGCTATTGAAAAAATATCCTGAAAGCTGTCACGAATAACAATACCCCTATTCAACTCAGCCAAATCTATTAAAGGAAGATTTTCCATAATTTTCTTTATTTACTCAATCGTAGTAAGTGCAAAGATAGCCTTTTATTTATACCTGCAACATTTTTTGTTTCATTTTTTACCAATTCAAACACAATTTCGCCCGATAGAGATTCTTTAAAGCCTATAAGATTTCGTTTCAAACCAATCATGTAACGGAATAAACCTTTTCGGTTTTCTAAATTAAGCAGACCTTTGCCAACGTACATAATTATCGAGAATACAAAAATATATATGAATAAAGAACAGATAATGATGACTGCGCTTGACTTGTTCTCGCAACACGGAATAAAAAGTGTGAGCATGGATGATATCGCCCGTAACATGGGGATATCAAAGCGCACAATTTATGAATTCTTCGAAGATAAAGAAACTCTTCTGGTGAAAGGCATCGAATACAATCATAAAAAGATGAAGCAGGTATTGACCGAGCTGGAAGAAGGTCCCTACTCTGTTGTAGAAGAGATCATCTTATTTTATGAAGAATGCATGAAGCGTCCCCGGTGGTATAACCGGAAATTCTATGATGATCTGAAACGATATCCGAAGGCCCTGGAATTAAATGAAAAAAATAAAGCTGAATTTTCAAAGAAATGCATGAAGCTTTTTTCCAGAGGTGTAAAAGAAGGAGCCTTTCAGAAAGGTATAAATTTTGAAATTGTAACTCTGCTGGCAAAAGAACAGATCAAAATGATACGCCCCACAGGTGCATTCCTGAACCATTCTGTATCGGAAGTCTACAAGACCGTCTTATTTACTTTCTTACGTGGGATATGTACAGAAAAAGGTCTTGCAATATTAGACAGATACGCATTGAAACAATCACAGAATTTATTGTGAGAGAATTATAATAGGTATTATATTCAAAATCAAATCTAGTTTAAATGAAACGAGTATTAGTTAGGAAAAAGATGATGTGGGTAGTTTTGATGTTGCTACCATCTCTGGCCTTTACTTCAGCCAAAGCACAGGATGTCCTGAAGCTGAACCTGAGTAAAGCACTGGAGATTGCGCTGAGTGAGAACCCAACCGTAAAAGTCGCAGACAAAGAAATCGAAAAGAAAAAGTATGCGCAAAAGGGTTCGTATGCCGCCCTGTTCCCAGATATTAGCTTTGCTGCCGACTACAACCGGACACTGAAAAAACAGGTAATGTATATGGATGGCTTCGATATGGGAAGTTCGGAAATTCCCGAAGGAACAGAAGTGCCGGATATGAGTAAAGGGATCGAAGTTGGACGCGATAACAACTGGAGTCTCGGATTTAACGCTTCGATGCCGCTGGTAAATGCATCTTTATGGAAGAGCCTGAGCATATCGGCTCTGGACGTCGAACTATCGGTGGAACAAGCACGTTCATCCAAAATATCTATGGTGAACCAGGTAAAGAAAAGTTTCTACAGTGTATTACTGGCCAACGATTCATACCGTGTATTCAAAGACAGTTACGACAACGCAATGGAGAATTATCTGGACATCAAGAAGAAATATGAACAGGGAACCGTTGCCGAATACGACCTGATCCGTGCCGATGTTACTGTAAAGAACAGCGAACCCAATATGTTACAGGCATTAAACTCATTAACACTTGCTAAATGGCAACTGAAAGCATTATTAGGAATGGACCTGGAAACAGAGATCGATTGCGAAGGTACGCTGGTTGACTATGAAACCGAGTTATTCGCAGACTTTTTATCGACCGACACAACACTTTCCGAGAACACGGATTTGAAACAGATCGATTTACAAGCCGAACAACTGAAAAAGACATTGATGATGCAGAAGTTCGATTATCTGCCAACACTGTCTTTAACCGGTCTCTACCAGTGGACGTCCATGAATAATGATTTCAAGTTCAAGAACTACCAATGGAACCCTTATTCAATGATCGGTGTAACGCTGACCGTTCCTATCTTTTCAGGAGGAAGCAAATATCATAAGATCAAACAGACACAGGTATCCATGCAACAGATGGATTTGCAGCGCGAGGATACAAAACGTAACCTGCAACTGTCTATCAAACAATATATGGATAATATGAACACTTGCATCAAGAAGTTCGATGCAGCACAAAAAGGGGTGGAACAGGCAAACCGCGGATATCTTATCGCCCAGAAGCGATATGACACCGGTGCCGGAACACTATTGGAAATGAATGATGCCGAGTTGGCACTCACGCAATCGAAGTTGAATTTCAATCAAGCCATATACGATTATATGGTAGCTAAATCAGATCTGGAGAAAGTACTGGGTCAACAAAATTACTAATTAACTAGCAATGAGAATAAAAATAAAAACAGTTTACAATATGAAAACACGTGAAATGCTGAAAGTTGTACCACTCGTTACGTTAGCCTTGCTGATGTCCTGCTCGGGTGAGAAGAAAGACGCAACAACACAGGCCGTTGATGAAAAGGTGAAAGTGAAAATAGAACAGGTATCAGCTCAGGATGTAGACCAGATAGCAGAATTTACAGCCACTGTGGAAGCAAATATAAAGAATAATATAGCCCCTCAGTCGCCGGTCCGTATTGAGAAACTGTTCGCAGAAGTAGGCGACCATGTGAAAGAAGGCCAGCTATTGGTCAAAATGGATGCCAACAACCTGAAACAAGCCAAAGTCCAGTTGGACAATCAGGAAGTGGAGTTCAAGCGTATCGACGAACTATATAAAGTAGGCGGTGCTTCGAAATCAGCCTGGGATGCTCAGAAAACCCAGTTGGATATAAGCCGTGAAAGTTACAAGAACTTGCAGGAAAATACCCAGTTACTAAGCCCGATCAGTGGTATCGTGACTGCCCGTAATTACGATAACGGCGATATGTATAGCGGTGGAGATCCGATCTTTACCGTCGAACAGATTCGTCCGGTCAAACTGCTCGTGAATGTTTCCGAAAGCTATTTCACCCAGGTTAAGAAAGGGAATGAAGTAGATATCAAGTTGGATGTTTACGGCGACGAAGTATTCAAAGGTAAAGTGAGTCTGGTTTATCCGACTATCGATGCAACAAGCCGTACTTTCCCTGTCGAGATCAAGATTGCAAATACCGACGAACGCGTACGCCCGGGAATGTTTGCCCGTGCAACAATGAACTTCGGTACAAGAAATCACGTTGTCACCCCCGACCAGGCTATCGTTAAACAGTCCGGTTCAGGCGACCGCTACATTTATGTATATAAGAATGGAAAAGTATCTTACCAGAAGGTAGAGCTGGGACGTCGTATGGGTAACAAATACGAAATTATATCAGGTGTCGAGAACGGCGACCAGGTGGTAACAACCGGTCAGAACCGTTTGACTAATGGAATGGAAGTAGAAATTGACAAGTAAGAAATAACACTATATGAGTTTATATGCAACAGCGGTCAAAAAGCCGGTAACCACCGCCCTCGTGTTTGTGGCAGTGGTAATTATGGGGCTTTTTTCCCTAACCCGATTATCAGTAGACTTGCTGCCGGAGATCGAGACCAACATGATCATGGTCATGACGGCCTATCCCGGAGCCAGTGCCACAGATATTGAAATGAACGTATCCAAGCCATTGGAAAACGTGTTGAACAGTGTGAGTGACCTGAAGCACATCACATCACAATCTCGCGAAAACATCTCTATCGTTACGCTGGAATTTGAATACGGAACCGATATTGATGTCGCGACCAACGACGTCCGGGATAAACTGGACATCGTAGAGTCGTCGCTGCCGGATGATGTAGAAAATCCGATCATCTTTAAGTTTGGTACCGACGATATTCCTATCCTGTTGCTTTCCGTGACAGCAGAAGAAAGTACCAACGCCTTATATAAGATCCTGGACGATAAAGTATCGAACCCACTGGCACGTATCAGCGGCGTGGGTGCGGTATCTATCTCAGGAGCACCGATCCGCGAGGTACAGGTATATTGCGACCCTTACAAACTGGAGGCTTACGGACTGACTATCGAAGGCATTTCAACAGTCATCGCCCAGGAAAACCGTAACACTCCGGGGGGTAGCATCGATATCGGTTCGAACACCTACACGCTACGTGTACAGGGCGAGTTTACCAATGCCAAACAGATGCTCGACCTCGTAGTGGGAAGCAACAACGGCAGAAATGTATATCTGCGTGACATCGCGCGGGTAGATGATTATATAGAAGAACGTGCTCAGGAAACCTTCAATAATGGAGGTAAAGGGGGTATGATCGTTATCCAGAAACAATCCGGTGCAAACTCGGTAAACATCGCCAAAAAGGTACACGAGAAACTTCCGGAGATACAGGCTAGCTTACCGTCGGATGTACAACTAGGGGCAATTATGGATACTTCTACAAACATCTTAAACACGATCGACAGTTTGCAGGAAACGATCATGATCACCTTCATTGTCGTTATGTTGGTTGTATTTATCTTCCTGGGGCGCTGGAGAGCGACATTTATTATTATTCTGACTATCCCGATCTCGTTGATCGCCGCCTTCGCATACTTGTTGGCGTCAGGAAACACATTGAACATCATCTCTCTGAGTTCACTGTCCATTGCAATCGGTATGGTGGTGGATGATGCCATCGTAGTATTGGAAAACGTCACGACGCATATCGAGCGGGGAAGTAAACCGAAACAGGCGGCAGTACATGCAACCAATGAGGTGGCTATTTCTGTTATCGCTTCTACGCTGACCATGTTGGCAGTATTCCTGCCGTTGACCATGGTTACTGGTATGGCCGGTATCCTTTTCAAACAGTTAGGATGGATCGTTAGTATCATTATGATCGTATCTACCATAGGTGCCTTGACGCTGACTCCGATGCTTTGTTCCCAGTTGTTACGTCTCGATCCGAAGAAAGGTCGTTTATATGTATTATTCTTCACACCGATCGAAAAAGCACTGAATGCACTGGATGTAGCTTATGCACGCTTCCTGAGTTGGGCTGTCCGCCACCGCAAAACGGTTATCACAGGTGCTGCATTGGTATTCTTTGGTAGTATGCTATTGATACCGACTGTAAAAACTGAGTTCTTCCCGACACAGGATAATGCCCGTATCGGTATTACTATCGAACTACCGATCGGTACCCGCCAGGAAATAACACGTGACCTGGCTCTACGTATCGACAAACAGTTCCGTGAGAAATATCCGGAAATCCTTGTTCTGAACTTCACCGAAGGACAGGCCGATACGGACAACACATTTGCACAGCTGAGCGATAACGGTTCGCACATCATCGAAATGAACATCAACCTGAGTAGTGTCGGTGATCGTGAAAGAGGCCTTATCGAGATTTGTGATATGATGCGTGAAGACCTGGCCGAATATTCGGAGATCAAAGAGTATAAGGTATTAGCCGGAGGTCAGTCGGGTTCTATGGGTGGTGAAAATGCTGTGGATATAGAAATCTACGGTTTCGACTTTGCCAAGACCGATGCTGTGGCAGCCGACCTGGCAAGACGCCTGGAAGCATTGAAAGGTTGTTCGCAGGTAAACATCAGCCGTAAAGACTATATCCCGGAATACCAGGTGGATTTCGACCGCGAAAAACTGGCTATGAACGGACTGAACGTAGCAACAGCTTCTTTGTATCTGCGTAACCGCATCAACGGTTCTACTGCTTCCAAATATCGCGAAGACGGTGACGAGTATGATATCAAGGTACGTTATGCTCCGGAATTCCGCCAGTCTATCGAGGACATCGAGAATATCCTGATCTACAATAATGCCGGACAAGGTGTTCGTATCCGCGATGTCGGCAAAGTAGTAGAACGTATGACACCGCCTACCATCGAACGTAAGAACCGTGAACGTATTATCACTGTTTCAGCCGTCGTAGGTCAGGGTGCTGCATTGAGTGACCTGGTTGCTGCCGTACGTGGCGAATTGAAACAGATGGATATCCCGAGCGAAGTAAGCTGGCAGTTGGGTGGTACATTCGAAGACCAGCAGGATACATTCCAGGATCTGGGAACGTTAATGGTATTGATCATCATCCTCGTGTTCATTGTGATGGCCGCCCAGTTCGAATCGTTGACCGACCCGTTCGTGATCATGTTCTCCATTCCGTTTGCCTTTACAGGGGTTATCCTCGGATTGTCGATCACACAAACGCCGCTGGGTGTAATGGCTTTGATCGGTGTGATCATGTTGATGGGTATCGTTGTTAAAAACGGTATCGTATTGATCGACTACACCATCCTGTGCCGCGAACGTGGTATGAGTATTCTTACAGCTGCCGTAGCTGCCGGTAAGTCCCGTCTCCGTCCGGTATTAATGACTACATTGACTACCGTACTGGGTATGATCCCGATGGCTATCGGAACCGGTGAAGGTGCTGAAATGTGGCGTTCGATGGGTATGACAGTTGCCTGGGGTCTTTCGGTTTCCACCTTGATTACGCTGGTTATCGTACCGGTAGTATATTGCGTATTTGCCGGCAACGGAGTGAAACGCCGTCGTCGTAAGATCGCCAAGTTAAACCAACTGGAACAATTATAAAACATAGAAACCGGGAACCCTGAGTTCCCGGTTATAACATAAAATAGAAAGAACAATGAAAGCTATATTCATATCATTCAATCAGGCCTATTACGAAATGATCTTAAGTGTCATGGATCGTAACAACATCCGTGGCTTCACCTACTGGGATGAAGTGCAGGGACGCGGTAGCAAAAACGGCGAACCCCACTACGGCAGTCACGCATGGCCTACACTGAACTCCGCCATACTGGCTATGGTAGACGATGAAAAAGTAGACCATTTCCTCGATCTGTTACATAAAATGGATATGCAAACGGAAGCACAAGGTCTGCGTGCGTTTGTATGGAATGTTGAAAAAACAATTTAAATATACATGAATACACCTTCTGTAACAACATTTAAATTGAGCAGGAAAAAGCAGAGAGGGTTGTTCCTTACAACCCTCTTCTCTGCCCTGATCGGCATAGGTTCCCTTACACTCTCTCACGAGCTGAAGTTAGGCGAAGGACGTTTCCTCCTTCTCCTGGTTGGATTTTTCTCGTTGCTGACCACGGTGTTTTGTTGCATAAGCTATTATTACCTCACACGGGAAAAATTTACAGCTATCTATGTTTCAGAAGAAGGTGTTAATGACATATCCACCGGAAACAGATTTGGTACTATTTTATGGAAAGATGTTGAAAATATCAAAGTTATGGACGATATTAGCAACCTGAAACGCAAATACATTGTGTTAAAGGTCAAAAATCCGAACGAATATATTGACCGTGAACCCGCACGTAGTAAAAAACGTTCCATGGAGCTAAGGCTTCAATACTACGGATCACCTATTTGTATTTCCAACCGCGCGTTGGATTGTACTTTCGAAGAATTAAAACAGGCTGTATTCGAAAGATATAACCTTTATAAAGCTTCTCACGAAGAAGCATAGAATCTTTTTTACAATGGACAAACACCTTAAGATCCTTATTTTTACTAAAGACGAAAACCTGGGAGCATTATTCAAAGAATGTCTGAAGACTGATAAATATGCCACTGAAACATTTTCCCAGGCAGAAGAGGCCTACGATTTCTTTTGTACCGCTGGCTCAGACCTTTGTATCATGGATGTATCCGCCGATAAGGAAGAAATCACCCTGGCCGCTGCATTCAAAGCCGTACGAAATGAAACACGACTGATCTTCTTATTCAATTCTCCGACCAAAGAAGATATTGTAGAAGTCTACCAGATGGGAGCAGACGATCTGATGCGGAAACCTATTAGCCTGGAAGTATTGCAGGCCCGCATCAACGCTATAATGAAACGCTCTGTTTCCGATCAGCAAAAACCGATCGTTATATACAAATTCGGCCTTTTCTCCTTCAACACGCATACACAAACGTTATCCATAGGTGAAGAAGAGAAGAAACTGACCACCAAAGAGTCTGACCTTCTCAAAGTATTGTGTCAGAACCCGAACAAACTGGTCGACAGAAGTTCCGCACTACAAAGGATATGGAAAAACGACAGTTATTTCAATGCACGCAGTATGGATGTGTATATCACCAAACTACGTCACCTGCTGAAAGCCGACCCGACCATCAGGATCGAGAACGTACATGGAAAAGGATACAAACTAGTGACTAAAGCTACACAGGAATGACAAACGAATATTTCAATATATTACTGATAGCAATGGCAGTGATTGCCGCCATTGTTTTCATCACCCTCTATTTTGTAGAAGCCGGATACGGCATGTTGTTCGATAAGAAATGGGGAAAGCCCATCCCCAACAAGATTGCCTGGATATGTATGGAAGCTCCGGTTTTCCTGGTCATGCTTCTATTATGGAGCCAGTCCGGACGACAATTTGAAACAGTTCCCCTACTCTTTTTCCTCTTCTTTGAACTGCATTATTTACAGCGGGCATTCATTTTCCCTCTATTAATCAAAGGAAAAAGTAAGATGCCGGCCGGGATCATGATCATGGGTATCGTATTCAACCTACTGAACGGATATATACAAGGCATGTGGATATTTCACCTCTCCCCCGAAAGTATGTATTCAGTCGATTGGTTATGCACTCCTCAATTTATCATCGGAACAATCCTTTTCTTTACTGGTATGTATATCAACTGGCGTTCCGACTATATCGTTCGTCATCTGCGTAAACCGGGCGATACCAACCATTATCTTCCGAAAGGAGGTATGTTCAACTACGTCACCTCAGCCAATTATTTCGGAGAGTTGGTAGAGTGGTGTGGTTTTGCGATCCTGACCTGGAGTGCCAGCGGTGCCTTGTTCGCCTGGTGGACATTCGCGAACCTCGTGCCTCGTGCCAATACCATCTGGCACAAATATAAAACCATGTTCGGAAAGGAGGTCGGAAACAGAAAACGGATCATTCCATTTATATATTGATTATATTTGCTGACTGATTATACAATATTATAGATACTGAAAAACAGACAAGCAATTATGAACAAGGAATCTCTACTATTCACCCCCGCCACAATTGGCCCGTTAACACTCAGAAACCGTACGATACGTGCGGCTGCCTTTGAAAGTATGTGCCCGGGGAACGCCCCGTCGGAAATGCTTTATAACTACCATATCTCCGTTGCTGCCGGAGGAATCGGTATGACGACACTCGCTTATGCAGCCGTTACACAGAGCGGACTTTCTT
The DNA here is from genome assembly GCF_900128505.1 of Parabacteroides timonensis. Taxonomy (NCBI): domain Bacteria; kingdom Pseudomonadati; phylum Bacteroidota; class Bacteroidia; order Bacteroidales; family Tannerellaceae; genus Parabacteroides; species Parabacteroides timonensis. The sequence continues at coordinate 1,434,581 of NZ_LT669940.1, read as the reverse complement.
TCGAGCGCCAGTTGTGGCTACGTCCCGATATCATCCCAGGACTGAAAAAGATAACCGATGCAATCCATAAAGAAGGGGCTGCCGCATCCATACAGATCGGACATTGCGGAAACATGTCTCATAAGAATATTTGCGGATGTACCCCTATTTCTGCATCGAGCGGCTTCAATCTCTATTCACCCACTTTTGTCAGGGGCATGAAGCAATCGGAGATAGCCGCGATGGCCAAAGCATTCGGGCAGGCCGTCCGTCTGGCACGCGAAGCCGGAATGGATGCTGTAGAAGTACATGCCGGGCACGGCTACCTGATCAGCCAGTTCCTTTCGCCTTATACCAATCACCGGAAAGACGAATACGGCGGAAGTCTGGAAAACCGGATGCGCTTTATGAAGATGTGTATGGAGGAAGTAATGAAAGCGGCCGGTTCCGATATGGCAGTCCTGGTTAAAACGAATATGCGCGACGGTTTCAAAGGCGGAATGGAAATCGACGAGACACTGGAAGTGGCCCGTACCCTGCAAAACGAATGCGGCGTACATGCCCTGATACTCAGCGGTGGATTTGTAAGCCGTGCCCCGATGTACGTCATGCGGGGAGCCATGCCTATCCGTACAATGACACATTATATGCCGGCCGGTTGGTTACCCCTCGGCGTAAGAATGGCCGGTCACCTGATGATACCGACCGAACCGTTCAAAGAGGCCTATTTCCTGGAAGATGCTCTCAAGTTCCGGGCAGCCCTGAAAATGCCTCTCGTATATGTCGGCGGTCTTATCTCACGGGAAAAGATAGACGAAGTGCTGGGAAAAGGTTTCGAGTTTGTCAGTATGGCACGTGCACTCCTGAACGATCCGGCATTCGTCAACCGCATGAAAGAAGACGAGCAGGCCCGTTGCGATTGCGGACACAGTAACTACTGCATTGCCCGCATGTATTCGCTGGAAATGGCTTGCCACAAACATATGCAGAATCTACCCAAAAGTATTGTCAAAGAAATAGAAAAACTGGAGTATAAATAATAATGGAAAAAGGAATAGCCATTATAACCGGTGCCGACGGTGGCATGGGACAAGAGATCACCCTGGCACTGGCTAAAGACGGTTTTCAGATCATCATGGCGTGCAAGGAACCAGAGAAAGCACGCCCGGTCTGCGAACGTATAAAAAAAGAAAGTGGAAATGAACAAATAGAGGTTCGTGAGATAGACCTCTCCTCTTTATCATCCGTTTATGCTTTCGCACAAAAAATATTGGCGGAAGGCCACCCGGTCAGCCGGTTAATGAATAATGCCGGAGTCCTGACCACTAACATTCGCCCAACGACAGACGGATTGGAAACGATTGTCAGTGTGAATTATGTCGGACCCTACCTACTTACCCGATTGTTACTTCCCCTGATGCATGAAGGAACCCGCATCGTCAATACGGTATCCTGCACCTACGCCATCGGTAAAATAGAATCCGACTTTTTCATCAAAGGGAAGAATGGACGTTTCAACCGGATATCGGTGTACGGAAATACTAAACTGGCCTTATTACTCTTTACACGCGAACTGGCAAAAAGGGTAAAAGAAAAAGGAATCACCGTCAATGCTTCCGATCCCGGTATCGTTAGTACAAATATGATCACGATGAATGCCTGGTTCGACCCGCTGACAGATATTCTGTTCCGCCCTTTCATCAAAACCCCACTGCAAGGAGCGGCAACAGCCATACACCTTGCCTTGTCGGAAGATGTGAATGGTAAAAGCGGCGGCTGCTATGCCAACTGCAAAGAGAAAAAACTGTCGGAACGTATCCTGAATCATCCGGCACAAAGTAAACTCTGGGACGATACGGATGCATTGCTCCGCTCCCATAATTTACTGGATTAAAAAAATATACACAGGACAGTTGGAACATATTGATAAAAAACATACCTTTGCACCGCTTTTAACCCCCGTACGTGTGATGGGAAATTAGGAAGCATAAAAACTAATTTTGAGTAACACAAAAAATTAAGAAAATGAAGACATTCCAATTAGAAGGAAAAGGAAGAGAAGTAGCTGCTACTTCAGCCGATCAGAAAAGAGCTTTGAAAGCTTTGCGTAAAAATCAGGAAATCCCTGCTGTATTATACGGTGGCGAAAAAGTAACTCACTTCACAATCACAACTGATAGTGTACGTAAGTTGGTTTATTCTCCGGAAATTTTCGTTGTAGAACTGAACATCGACGGAACAAAAACTATGGCTGTTGTTAAAGACATCCAGTTCCAGCCTGTAACTGACGCAATCATGCACATGGACTTCATGGAAGTTTCAGAAAACAAACCGGTAGCTATGGAAGTTCCAGTTGTTCTGACTGGTCACGCTGAAGGTGTTAAAGCCGGTGGTAAGCTGACATTGCGTATGAGAAAGCTGAAAGTAAAAGCTGTTTACACTCAGATCCCTGAAAAACTGACTATCAACGTTGATCACCTGGGCTTAGGTAAATCTATGCAGGTAGGTGCTTTACACTTCGAAGGTCTGGAACTGATGAATGCAAAGAACGCTGTTGTTTGCGCTGTTCAGTTGACTCGTGCCGCTCGTGGTGCTCAGGCTAAAGCGAACTAATTAGTCAATTAAAGTTTCCGGTCGTTCCCAGGAAGGTCCGGCTTTAATAACGAAATAAAAGGGAAGGATATTCAGCTGAATGTTCTTCCCTTTATTATTATAAAATGTAAGAATTATGAAATATCTGATAACCGGACTCGGTAATATCGGCCCTGAATATTGGGGGACACGTCACAATATCGGTTTCCGTGTCGTGAATGCCCTGGCCGAAGAAGCCGGCGTCCCCTTTAGGGAAGAACGCTATGGAGCGATTGCCCGGATGCGGGTAAAAAACTGCGAACTGATACTACTCAAACCGAATACGTTCATGAACCTGAGTGGTAATGCAGTCCGCTACTGGTTACAAAAAGAGAACATTCCTGTCGAAAACCTGTTGGTAGTAGTAGATGACCTGGCTCTCCCCTTCGGTACCTTACGTTTGAAGCCCAAAGGAAGCGATGCCGGTCACAATGGATTAAAGAATATACAGCAGCTTCTCGGCACACAGGAATATTGTCGTCTGCGTTTCGGTATAGGAAGCGATTTTCCCCGCGGAGGACAGATCGACTATGTACTGGGGAAATTCCCACCCGAAGAGTTGGAGATTATGCCCGAAAAAATGAAACGTGCAGCAGAGATCATTAAAAGCTTTTGCCTGGCTGGTGTACAGAACACTATGAACCAATACAATAATAAATAGTTGACAGATGACAGTTGACAGATAGGCTTCGCACTCCTATCGCCAATTAACTGCCAACTGTCACTTGTCAACTGTCAACTGAAAAAGTTATGAACGAAGTACGAATAGATAAATGGATGTGGGCTGTCCGCATCTTTAAATCCCGGACCATTGCAGTCGAAGCCTGCAAAAAGAACCGGGTAATGATTGGAGGCGTAAATGTAAAAGCATCGCGTATGATAAAGGTAGGTGATGTGATACAGGTTCGTAAACCGCCTATCACCTTCTCTTTCAAAGTACTGGCATTGACAGAACGCCGCATGGGTGCCAAGCTGGTTCCCGACTACATGGAGAATGTAACGACTCCGGACCAATATGAGATACTGGAAATGAATCGTATCTCCGGCTTTGTAGACCGTGCCAGAGGTATGGGTCGCCCGACAAAGAAAGACCGCCGCGAACTGGAACAGTTTACTGACCCGGCAGGCGACGGATTTGACTTTGATTTCGATTTCGGTCTGGAAGAAGGGGAAGAATAAGGTTTGGATATTGTCAGATATGAGCTATCTCTCATTACAAGGCGTTGCCTTGTGCCGCTGGCTCTCTTTTGCCGTCGGTTTTTAACCGACGGATATAAAAGACAGGAGACAAAGTCTCTTCCTTTGTGGGCTTAAGTCCCTTTAAATCAAGGGATACCATTATATACCTAAAGGGGTTAAAACCCACAGAGGAATCCGGCAAAGCCGGAGTATTTAATCTATCCGTCGGTTAAAAACCGACGGCAAAAGAGAGTCTGCGGCATGAGGCAACGCCTCATAAAAAAGACTCATATCTTTTCTAGAACTGCTTCTCTTCCGTCAGCAAATCTCCCTCATCATTCCAGGTACGCCAGATACCGCTTTTCTTGCCTTTGGTGTAGAACATTTCAAAGCGCAAAACTCCCTTTTCATTCCAGATACGCCAAGGACCGTCTTTCTGACCATCTTTATAACTGGCCAGCCCCACTAACTGTCCGTTTTCGTTATAAGTACGCCATTCCCCGTGAAAGACACCGTGGTAATAAGAACGCACTTCGGCAATCTTTCCGTCCGGATAATAGATAACGTATGTGCCTTCGGGACGTCCATCTTTCAAAAACAACTCCATCTTCAACATACCGTCATCGTAGAATTCGGTGTAACGTCCGGTGTATGGGGTGGTTTGTGTGGCATCCGTATAATATTGTCCTTCGCTGAGGACGAGATCCTGTGCATGAATAGTCAGAGCAGAGCCGGCAACCAATGTAGAGGTCAGTAATAATTTCTTTATCATTTGCATGTATTTATTATTGTTACCATCCTAATACAGGGAAAGGGTACCGGAAACTGTTACATATTCCGGCCCCTCCTCCATTATTTTTTAATTACGATAAGCAACAGAAGTAAATTAATAAGCCGTGTTCTGCGGATCCCAGTTAGCCCAACCAGCAGTCCAATCGTTTGTTCCGTCGAAAGCCCCCTTGTAAGTGACCTTATCGAAGAAGCTGTCGGAGAAAACAGAATCGGAGAAATCCGCACCACCGATCTTGTCGACTACCACTGAAGAATAATCAGCATTTGTAGCGATCAGGTCGTTGCTGGAAGCATATACCTGATTGTTCAAACCCTCTGTTTCGAAATAGCTCTTGCTGGCATCATCCTTAAAGTTTTCCCACATACCGGCGAAGATCACATTCTTCACCGTAGCACCGGCATTCGCTGCCTGCAGATACAGACCATAAGGCCAGCCCGTAAACACAGAATTATACACATTCAAAGAAGAGTTACGACGGATATGCATAGCAGCCTGGAACTGTCCGCCCTTCGCACCATTAGCAGCATCATCCGTTGTATAAAGAATTTCGCTTTCCGCCTTGCCGACAGACTCACCATAGAACGGGCCGATCAATGTCACATTCGAGAAGATCGGTTTGGTCAGCGGTTCATTGCCCGAACCATTCGCGTCATTATCAGATTCGAAACCATTCGATTTAGAAGTATCGGCATGTTTCGGATCACGAACACCCAACAGATACTGCAGTTTGCCCTGGAAGCCATAATCCGTATCGAACTCATCATCCCAACCTTTGTAAGCAATCAGGTGTTTGGCATTCACTGTACCGCCGAACCATTCGTAAGAGTCGTCACCACAGAAAGAAACCTGGATATATTCAAGGGTAGTTCCACTACCTACACCACCGCAAGTCAGACCGTTAATCTCCTTGTTCGGTTCCAGCGGATAGCCGGCAAACTCGATACGTACATACTTCAGAGTACCTGAATTGTCGGCTGGATCATCCCCTCCGTACACGGTACGCGGGCCACCTTCGATCTGCGGTTCATTGGCATTCACAGGAGCGTTGCCACACAGGATCAAACCACCCCAGTCACCATAAGCACGCGAGCCGGCAGCCTGGTCGGAAGTAAAGACGATCGGTTTCTCAGCTGTACCTTCAGCAATGATCTTACCACCCGGCTCAACGATCAAAGAACCTTTAGTCGCCTTTTCCCCTTTGATAACGGTACCCGGTTCGATCGTCAATGTCACCCCTTTTGTTACGTATACAAAACCTTTCAGCAGATTGTTATCTGTTGCTTTCAAAGTCATATCCGAAGTAATTTCGTTTTCCAGTACAACGTCTTTGCTTTCTTCCGGAGTTTCACCTCCTTGTACAGGATCGTCGTCGCTACAAGCTACGTTTCCAAACATCGTGGCCATACACAACATGGCAGCCACACCTTTCAATAAAAACTTGTTCATAATAAAACTAATTTAGTTTGTATAAGTGATTTCAATTAAAACTTAACGGATACTCCCACGTTGACCGTCACGCCCGGGCGGTAGCTGCGGACCAACTGTTCCACTTCGCGTTTCGCTCCGGCTGCATCTGTCAGCTCCAGGAATTGTTTATACTCGATCTTCGAGTTCAACAGGTCTTTGACACCGGCTTTCAGTTCCACATAGTTACCCAGCTTCTTCGAGAAACTCAGGTCCAGCGAGTTGCGGGGCATCTCATAGATATCGGGGATATCGTCGTTCGGATTCTGCGCCGGTACACCCACCGTCTCGATACGCTTGCCGATCCGGTTGTAAAGAACCGAGGCCGACAGCCCTTTCGCATCATTCTGATAGAAAAGCCCTGTGTTGATCAGGTAAGGCGATTGTCCCTGCATGGCCCGGTCGCGTTCGAAAGAACCTTCAGGGAAATAGACCTTACTATGGATATAAGCACCGTTGAAGACGAAACTCAGGTCTTTCAGCCCGATAAAGTCCAGGTGCTTCTTAATATCCACTTCCACTCCGAACGCTTTGGCATGATCGGCATTGTGATAGGTATACTGCAAACCCGAACCCGCCTCACGGTAGGTCTGCTCGATCGGATCGGCAAAGTATTTATAGAAACCGCCTATCGTCACCGTCTCGCCCGGGGAAGGATACAGCTCGTAACGCAGATCTACGCTATTGGTATACGCATTCTTCAAATCTACATTTCCGGTGATATTGGCATCGAGAGCAAAGTCGTAATACACATAGGGGACGACCTCACGGAACTCGGGACGGTTCACCGAGCGGCCATACGCCACCCTCACCTGCTGCTTGTCCGTCAGGCTGTAAGCCACATTCAGGGAAGGGAAGAACTCGGTCGAACTCTGGTCGAGGTGCACCGGTTTAATTCCATCCGACTCGTAGCCGTCCAGCTTCAACTGGTAGTACTCCATACGGACGCCGACATTTGCATTCAACTTCTCCCCATAATTCAGCTTCGCAGACACATACCCCGCTCCCAACAGATTATCGGAAGTATAAGAGTCGCTTTTGTTCGTACTCTCTTTCAGATAAATACGGTCGGCAGAGATATTCTCGTCCGAGAAGATCGAACTGTAATCCCATTCGGCAAAGCGGTTGTATCCGTTACCCAACAGGTTGTAGACGAAACGGCGGGCATCGAAATTGCGTTTCTTGTATTCACCGTATACACCGGCATTCAAGGTCGGTTTGAACAGATCGGACACGGTAAAGATGTGCTCGTAGTTGGTTGCCAGGGAAAAGCTGTTATCCTTCAGATCCTGATAATAGCGGGTGGGGTCGGATACGTAATACTTCAGTTCGCCGTCCTGTTTGCGCTCCATCGACTTCACCACTTTGCGGTCGGGTTCGTTGTAAGCAGCGTATGCATAACCGACCGTCCAGTCCACCTTGTCGACGTCGTCATTCCAGCGGTGCTCACCGGCCAGCTGACCGGCATAGGTAGTACGTCCGGTGTAGAGCGATTCCCATTTACGGATATTTTCTTCCGAATAATAATCCGTACCCTGGCGTTGCGTCAGGGAAGACGAACCGCGCTGGTTGAAGAAGTTGCGGAACTCATATTTCGTGTTCCCTTTCAGGAAAGACCAATTGAACAAAGCGCCCAGCTTGGTCGTATTCTTATATTGCACATCGTCGTATTTATAACGGTAAGACGACTGGTCGTTCGTCATATCATACGACAGGTAGTTGTTATTCTTCAGTTCGTAATAATCGTATCCCGTACTATAATTCACATTGGTAATATTTCCGATCTTCCAATCGCCGATATTGAACAGACGGTTCATGGTAAAGGTCAGCTTCTGTTCCGGCAGTGCGGTGAAATGACTGATGTCCCACCCCGTATTCACCCGGCGGGTAAAGGCGGCGGCATCCGAAGTGCTTACATCGTTCAGGTGGGCAGGTGTACCGGAAGGCAGTGCACGTTTACCGGCACCGAAACCCAGATAGTCGATCGCATGCCCTTTCGTCAACTGGAAGTCACGGAAAGTTGCATTCGTATTAAAGCCCAGTTGATAAGAGATATTGAAAGTATTCCCCTCCGGTACATTCTTCGTCATCAGGCGTACGAAACCACCTGAGAAATCGGCAGGCAGTTCAGCCGACGGACTTTTATAGACCATCATATTATCGATCAGCGACGAAGGCAATACATCGAAGGAAAAAGCACGGCTATCCGTCTCGCTCGACGGTGTGGTGGCATTGTTCAGCCATACATTATTATAACGCTGTGCCAGGCCGCGGACTACTATGAAACGGTCGTCCACAATCGTGATACCGGGAATACGGCGAAGTACCTCGGCTGCATCGCTGTCCTGCGTCTTACTGATCTGCTGGGCGGATATACCGCTTACAACGGGGAGGCTTTTGCGGACTGTGTTCAATACGGCAGTCTCCGTTCCTAGTTTCCTCTGGGCTACTACCACGACATTTTGCAATTGGAGGTCGGCATCCGACAGTTCGATGCGTACGACTGCTTCCTGATGGGCTACTACCGCCACATCTTTTATATTTTGCGTTTTATAAGATACGTAAGATGCAACCAGTGTATACTTGCCAGGCTGTACTTTTTCAATACGGAAATTCCCGTCTATATCCGTTATGGCTCCGATTGTCGTTCCTTCGATAGAGACAGTGGCACCGATCAGCGGTTCTTTAAATTTAATATCTGTCACGGTTCCGCAGATAACACCCGTCTGTGCCTGGGCCGTCAGCGCAAGAAAACTTCCGAACAGCAGAAGGACCAGCATCAACAGTCCTCTCTTTTCACGCTTATTTCTCATTCTTTTACTTGTTGTTACATTATATTTGCCGCAAAAGTAGAGGTGCGATGTTTCAGGTAAATTTAAAATATGTGACAATGCGACAACGGTTATTACAATTCGTTGACAACATACGAAAGACAGACTAATCCCCTCTTAAAATATCTTTCAGTAGAAACACACAGACGCATATCGCTATCGAATTTTTACTACATTTGTGCCTTTATTAAAACAAGACATAAATGTTATTATATGAAGAACACTAAAATCTATCCGAAAGACTGGCTGCAATTGCATCCCTATAAACAATCCGGTCCTACCGACCTTTATTATACACGTATCGCCAACCAGATACACGAAATACTGGAACATACCGACCTGGTAAACTCCTTTGAAAAGGAAGATGCGATACAGGTAAGTATGCGTATGGCTGCTTACTTCGAAGATGTTATCTCCGGCCTGAATATCTGGCGAGCGTTTATCACACAGTATAAGGAACTAACAGACAACTATGTCCCTTTCTATACTGTCAGCGACCATTATTACGACGATGAAGCCAACTTCGAGGACGTTCGTTTCCTCCTCTGGCATTATCTCCAACAGTATCACGGTGTAAAAAAGGGCACCTTTGTCAACCCGGATAACCCTACCACCGAAGAGACGGCACGCCTCATCTACCAACTGTTTTGCCAGGAATGGACTACCGCTCCCGAAAATACCAAGATGCAGATGCTCTTCGCACCGGAAACATCCTATGAAACACCGGAGCAATACGTTCCGCTATTGCACTGGTTCCATTACGACAGTTACCTGTCCGTCGACGCAAAGTTCAATTTGAGTGAGACGCTTAAGGAATACTGGAGCCAGAGCCCGGAAAACAGAAGCAATTCCGAAGCGCTTATGGCCATCCATAACTCAATGTCATATATCGACCGGAGTGCTTTCCTGGCCTACACGTCACCGAAATGGTTGTCGCTGATCCTGCCGGAAACACACCCGAATCATGCTTTCTTCGTTGAAAGTGCGGAAAGTGCAGAAAGTTTTGTCGACCCAGCTATTCAGGAACGGGAAGAAAGCAACAAAAATATCTATAAGAAATTCGCAGAGATCGCAAACGACAAACTGCTCTTTTACATGAAGAGCAAACAGGAATTTATCGACTTCGCCTCCGAACAGTTGAAACTGGAAGAAAGCGAATATACCCCGTTGGCCGATTGCATCGAATTCGACAAATTTGCCGTATATGCTTCCCCCAAAGAGGGATTGCAGCTTTTAGTAGACGGTATCGAATTCATCAAAGACGAAGCGAATCCCTTCTACGACGAAAAGAAAGCTTCTGAACAAGGCCTCGGCTTCTTCATCGTCAAACATTGTAGCATGGATCTGTTGAAAGCACTCGAAGAACGAGGTATGCTAGCCGATGCACAGACCAAAAGCTTGCATAGCCCGGAACGCGGGAAAGCGATCATTCATGAGAACTGGGAGTTCCTGGCGAAGTATTTTTTGAGAGAGGTGTAAGAATAATTATTAGAAAATATTGAACCTAAATAACAGACCTCGTAGGGGCGGGTTCTAAACCCGCCCAATATCGACAGGATGTAATCATTGTCACAACGGGCAGGTTTGGAACCTGCCCCTACAAGGACGGTCATACTGGTTCACATCTGACAAGAACTGAAACAATCTAAACTGATAAATAGTGAATCCCCCTCCACTACTTATCAGCCGGATAAACAATCCCCAACTGCCTCCGTATCTCGTCAATAATCTCCAGGGTAATCAATGAGTTATCATGGCTATTAATAGACGACTCGCGTTTTCCGGTCTGTATAAGATCCATAAACTCTGCCACCTCATAATAATATTCATTTTTATCTGTCACCGCACTTATATCTATCGGTTCAGAAACAGCTGTCTTTCCTGCACCCGCCGGGATGCGGGGAGTATAAGTAACCTTTCCTATTATATTTATACGATCCAGATTGATATTTCCTTCCTCACCCTGTATCTCCGTAGGCAGATAGGAATTAGCAATCTTTGAATAAAGGATAGTTGCATTCATCCCTTCATACACGAAATTAACTGCCCCTTGCCCGTCTGCCCTCGAAGAAAGGACCACACCTGTCGCTTCCACCTTTTGCGGGCGACCGAACAGTACGACCATCGGGTACAACGTATAAATACCAATATCCATCATCGCACCGTTCGATAACTCCGGCTTAAAAGCATTCAATACTATACCTTCCCTGAACTTATCATAACGTGATGAATACTGGCAATAACAGGAGAAATAACGGCGTATCGTCCCCAGCTTATGTATATTCTCACGAACGGCTCGAAAGTTTGGGGTTAGCGTGGGCTTCATTGCCTCCATCAGCGTCACGTTGTACTCCCGGGAAACGGCAATCATCTCCTTCACCTCTCTCGCATTGGAGGCGAAAGGCTTCTCACACAATACATGTTTGCCATGTTTCATGCACAGGATACTCTGTGAAGCATGAAGGAAATTGGGTGATGCAATATATACCGCATCGATCAATGGACTCTGTGCCATTTCCTCCAAAGATGTAAATGTATAAGGTATCTGATGTTTGGTTGCAAAAGCATCCGCCGTTTCCTGGGTACGCGAATAGACTGCCACCAATTCAAAACGCTCATCCTCCCGTGCACCGGCAATCACCCAGTCTGTTATAAAGTTCGTTCCGACTACTCCGAAACGTATTTTATTTATCGTAGCCATTCCTTTCTGTTTTTCCTCTATTTATTTAATTCGTAACCACTCTTCTCAAAACCAAGGTATCCCCTTCTATCACCAATTCCGGCACAACAATTGCACTATCCGGCGTCAGGCAGTAAGGTACTGAATCTGCCAGATCGTTTGCTTTCAGGCGAGCCATATGGTCGGTCGGATCAAGATAAGCGATCAGGTCCTCTTTATTATTCATCCACATATCGCGGGCAATGATTGCGGCATCAGAAGCCGGTTCGTATTTACCTGTAAAAGTAAGGGCATCTACTAAAGCACCACCGAACAAAGTATCTTCTATATTCACCTTATCCTGCCAACCTGAACACAAAACCACAACATCACGCCTATGGAACAAGCAATAGTTGGCCACCGCCTGCAGATTAACAAAAGCACCCGTTACAACACGGTATGCCGATTTGGCGATCGTGATAGCCCGCGTTCCATTCGTTGTTGTAAAGATGATATCTTTGCCTGAAACCATCTCCGGAGTATAGTCGAACGGTGAGTTACCGAAGTCCGCAAAATCACAACGTTTCACATTACGCTCAGCTCCTACCAGCCAGCCTTTTTCCTTATATTCCTTCGCCTCTTCCACGGTTGCCACCGGGCGGATACTGCGTACTCCATTCTTAAAAGCTGCCGCCATCGTCGTCGTTGCACGAAACACATCCACTACTACGACAATCGCCTCCGGATTATGATATACCGGGTACAAGGCCGGCGAGAAACAAACATCTATCTTCATATCTTCTCGTTTTTATCTTCAACATTCCTACAAAAGTACTGGATAATTTGCTGAATACCTAGCCGACAAGCCGCCTAACCTGCTATAATATAAAAGTTTCTTTAATAAATACGAGGATTAACCAAATAACTATATTAGAATGTTATAGTATCTGTATTCTCCTATTTGCCAGAAACCTTTTCACCCTTTGCTTGTTTTTTTATTACATTTTGAAAACGTTTTAAACTAAATTCGTATGAAAAGAATTGTATCTTTTATCGTCGTTTTCACTCTAATTATGGGGGGAATGACACATGTACAGGCTCAGAGTAAAGCCGCTGAAAAAGCAGAGAAAAAGTTAGAAAGAAAAGAAAAAAAAGAAGCTAGAGAAGCAAGAGATGCCGTCATGGACGAACAGGAATTCAACACAGCCCTGCAAGCTATAACTGACCAGTCTTTTGTATTGGAAGCTAACTCCGTACAACCAATGAACGGAATGGTTTACTATGTGAACTCTAACACAAACTTCGTCTCTTTGAACGACGGACAGGCAATGGTTCAGATCGCTTCCAACTCTCCGTATCCAGGTCCTAATGGTTTAGGTGGTGTTACCGTACAGGGTAGCGCATCTAATATACAGAGCAAACAGGATAAAGACGGTAACGTTTACCTGTCCATGAGCGTACAGGGTATCTTCATCTCCGCCACCGTCAATCTGGTTCTTATGAACGGTAGTAACCGGGCCACTGTTACAGTAGACCCGAACTTCTCAGGAAGAGACTTGACTATGGTCGGTACCTTGATCCCATACTCTCAATCAAACATTTTCCAGGGTACAACCTATTAATTAAAAAAGAAGGTATCCTTTTCGGGATACCTTCTCTATTTTTAGAATACTATTCTTATTTCTCAAACGGAATCATATACTGTACGAATGCTTCGATTGCTTCGTAAGAGGCCAGCCCCAATTCTTTGTACAATTCAGCTGTAGCACGGTTACGATCTTCAGCACGTTGCCAGAACAAACGTTCGTCGTCACCCAGGAACGGTGCGCTTTCTGCCTGTGACTGGTGTTTCAGGATCGCATTACGTTTGAAGCGTAATTCTTCCGGACTGATAGGAACTGCCATTTCGATGTGGTCCATTTCCCATTCTGCCCATGCTCCGCGATACATCCAAACACGGCAATGCTTCAGCCATTCTTCGTCTTTCAGTTCATCGATAGCAGCCAATACAGCATCCAGACAAACCTTATGTGTTCCGTGCGGGTCTGCCAAGTCACCGGCAACAAACATCTGATCCGGTTGAATTTCCTGCAACAGTTTCTTTACAATAGCTACATCGGCTTCACCCAGATCGTTCTTCTTAACAAGACCTGTTTCGTAGAATGGCAGATCTAGGAAATGAACGTTTTCATCCTTCACACCTGAATAGCGACAACCGTGACGAGCTTCTTCACGACGGATAGTACCCTTCATAAACAAAACGTCTTTCTTTTCAGGTTCGCCATTTTCTACCTTTTCGAAACGCAGGTATTTAATGATCTCTTCTGCTTTATCCTTAACGGCTGTATCATTAGGAGAATATTTATCGCAAACATCACGCAGGTATTCGCAATAGCGGATTACTTCGTCATCGCCTACGGCAATATTTCCAGATGTTTCATAAGCGACATGTACATCGTGGTGCTGGTCACACAAACGGCGCAACGTACCACCCATAGAGATCACGTCGTCATCGGGATGCGGACTGAACACGATCACCTTCTTTGGATACGGAGTAGCACGTTCCGGACGATTCGTATCGTCTGCATTCGGCTTACCACCGGGCCAACCGGTAATTGTGTGCTGGATATCATTAAATATCTTGATGTTCACATTATAAGCAGAGCCATATAATGCCAACAGTTCACCCAGACCATGTTCGCTATAATCTTTATTAGTCAGCTTCAGGATCGGTTTACCAGTCAACTGGCACAACCAAACGATAGCACGACGGATCAATTTGTTATCCCAATCGCAGTTAGTAACCAACCAGGGATGGCTGATTCTTGTCAGTTCGTAAGCAGCAGACAGGTCGATAACTACCTTTACATTCATATGATTCTGTAAATAAGTAGATGGAACCGCTTCGCTAACCTTACCTTCGACTGTATTAGCAATAATACGGGCTTTATCTTCACCCCAAGCCATTAATATAACATTCTTAGCACGCAGGATGGTAGAAATACCCATAGTGATTACACTGGCAGGAACATTCTCGATAGACTTGAATGTTCTGGCTGCTTCCTTACGGGCATCGTTATCCAACAGCACCAAACGAGTACCTACATTTACCGAAGAACCCGGACCATTGAAGCCGATATTACTTGCATGACCGACACCCAACAGGATATAATCGATACCGCCTACAGCCTGTATCTGTTGTTCATATTGTCTGCAGAACTCAAAGATGTCATCTTTAGGGATAGAACCGTCCGGCGAATAAATATTTTTCGGATCGATATCCACTTGATCGAGGAACGATTCTTTCAGGTAAGTCAAATTACTATTCGTCGATGCACTCAAAGGATAGAACTCATATACATTAAATACAATCACATTACGGAAGCTCAATTGCTCTTCCTTATGCAAACGGATTAATTCTTTAAAGACACTCTGAGGAGAGCGTCCACCGGACAAGGCCAGAACAAACTGCTCGCCGGCATCCTGCTTCTTGCGTATTTGTGATGCCAGTTCCTTTGCGATCGCGAAAGAACCTTCATTTGCCGATTCGTAGATGTTTGTCGGAATCTTTTCAAAACGAGTCAAAACTGATTGCTCGTAAGCGTTTTCCGGACGGTAATACCTGAGCGGTATACGCGTCAGGGTAATTTGAGAACTAAGGTTCGTCTTCATGTTTAATTACGATTTAGTACAACTTTTTTACTTGAACTACAAATATAACAATTCTTCGGCAAATAAAGATTAACGGAAGCAATCAAAAATATCTATTTACCTATTAGTTGGTACTAAATCCGGCACATATACAAATAAAATTACTTCAAGCGTATAAAGTAAGTATCGATCTTAGAACCTTCTCCTCCTTGCCAGCAATAACCTTTCATGTGCATCCAATCACCTTCGATCGAGATAAAAACAGAAGTATATGTATTATAACCTGGCTTATCAGTTTCACCGAGATTCTGTCCTATATGGTAACCATTCAAATAATAAAGCCCTGGAACAGGATCACCCCAAAAACCATCTTCTACATCTCCCCAAACCCCAAGAGTAAATATCTGCCTTTTAACAACCCCATCAGCAGTATAGATAAAACGCAGCTTAAAATCGTCTTCTAACCTCCAAGTACCCAAGATCGCTTCCGAATAATTGATATCAGAATGATTCGCAATACATTTCACCTGTATAGGGATCATGTCTACAGTAAAAGTGACGTTGAAGACAAGCTCTTTTTCCGACAGGCTTTCAACCTTACCACGCAAGTCGAATTCATTATTATGACCGATAATACTATCACCTTTAATTGTATACCTGACAGATTGCTCATACCTTTCAGGTCGCTGGTTGACAATGCACTTATTCATACCGACTGTCAACAGATCGTCTGAATTAAAAACAAAAGTTATCACATCGTCAGTAGGATACCGGAGACTTTCTACTTTGGAACTTATAAATGTTTTACCAATCAGCAACGAAGGATCGAAGGTCGTTTTAAGAGTATCATCTTTGTCACCACACCCACCTAAAAGAATTAGAACAAAGCCAAGAAGCAAAGTTGGAATTCGTAAAATATCTTTCTGTTTTTTCATATTTTTGTCGTATTACAGGTTATACAGATAAATCCGAATGAAACAAAGGTATGAAAAAATAAAACAGAGTGTAACGAACATCTTCCCAGAAAATTCATACACTCTGTTCAAATTTATGTTTTATTGCTTAAGGCCTGATCTAAAAATATCAGACTATATACTTTAACTACTCTCAGGCCAATGTATTCGTTCCTTCCACCAAATGTCCCATCGACCAAACAGAGCGGACATTCAACTTGCGGTCCAGAATAACAATATCGGCATCTTTACCACGTTGCAAAGAACCCTTACGATCGTCTACACCCATCAGGCGGGCAGGCGTTTCGGAAGCCATACGGACTGCGTCAGCCAAAGGTACTCCGGCTTTCTGCGCCATCGTACGAACCAGAACATCCATCGTGGCAATACTTCCTACCAATGAAGAATGGTCGGCCAACTTACAAACGCCGTCTTCTATGATAATACGGGGATCGTCAACAGGTTTTCCTTCATTAGCAGCATAAGCCAATGCATCGGTGGTCAGGCAGGTATGTTCTACTCCTTTCAGTTTATAAACCAAACGAAGGATCGTCGACGGTAAATGGCGTCCGTCGGCAATAACCTCTACTGTCATATTATCAACCAGGAATACACTTTCTACCGTCCCTTCATATTTATATTCACGACGCTTATGGAACCCCGGCATCGCATTATAAAAATGAGCGGCATGCGTAAAACCAGCCTCATAAGCGGCCTTGATATCATCAAATTCTGCTTCTGTATGCGAAACCGCAGCTAAAAGGCCTTTCGAACGGACATAACGGGCAAAATCCAACGCACCCGGCAACTCCGGACTGGCATCCCATCGTTTAATACAAGTGGTGCTATCGAGTAAAGATTTATATTCGGCAGGGTCAGGATTTTTCAAGGCATCCGTCAACAGACTACCTGCCATTTTAGGATTCAGGTACGGGCCTTCCAGTTGCAAGCCAAGGACAGGGCTATTTTTCTCAGCCATCACGCTTTCACATAAAGCAACTCCTTTCTGAATTTCAGTAACCGGAAGTGGCGCCAACGTTGGGAAAATACAAGTTGCACCATGCTTCATATGAGCATTTACCGCTCCATGAAATGCTTCTTCCGTACATTCCTTGAAATCGTATCCTCCCCCTCCGTGTATATTCATTGCCACGAAACCAGGAATGATATACATACCTTTGGCATCGATTATAGTTGCACCGATCACAGCCAAGTCGCTGTTCGTCACTTCCAGTATTCTACCATCGCTGATCAAGACAGAACCATCTTTCAGCCATCCCTGTGGCGTGAGTATCTGTCCGTTTATTATTTGTGTTAACATAAATTCTACTATATTTCTATTCCTGTTCTACCCGTTAAAACAATTTATTAGTGCCTTCCACCAATTTCCCCATAGCCCAGACAGCTCTTACATTGAGATCTTTGTCCAAGACCATAATATCCGCATCCTTGCCACGCTGCAAAGACCCCTTACGGTCGTAAACCCCCATTATACGGGCCGGCGTTTCAGAAGCCATACGAACAGCATCTTCCAGAGGTATTTCAGCCTTCTGCACAACAGTACGGATCAGGCGGTCCATCGTAGCGACACTACCTGCTAAAGCAGAACGGTCGGCCAGCTTACACACTCCGTCTTCGATGATCACACGAGGATCAAAAGCTACCTGACTGTCACTGGCAGCACAAGCCAATGCGTCTGTGATCAAACATGTACGTTCTACCCCTTTCACCTTATATACCAGACGTAGAATAGTTGGAGGAACATGGATACCGTCGGCTACAACCTCGACCGTCATATCATCTATCAGATAGATACTTTCAACCGTACCTTCGTATTTGTATTCACGACGTTTATGGAAACCGGGCATTGCATTGTAGAAATGTGTAGCATGAGTATAACCTGCCTCATAAGCAGTCTGGATATCTTCGTATTCGGCCTGTGTATGACCGACAGATGCCAATACACCTTTAGATGTAATATATTTACCAAACTGCATAGCACCAGGCAATTCTGGAGCTGCATCCCAGCGTTTGATACAGTTGGTTTCTTCCAGCAACGGGATATATTCTTCCGGATCAGGGTTCTTGATATTTTCCGGAAGCTGACCGCCAGCCATTTTCATATTGAAGTAATGACCTTCCAAATGTAACCCCAGAACAGGACTATCTTTTTCCGCCATCAATTTTTCCGTAGTAGCTGCCGCTTCACGAATCATCGGGATTGTCGAAGAAGATAATGTGGGGAAAATACTTGTAGTACCATGTTGCATGTGAGTTGCAACTGCTACCCGGAATGCCTCTTCCGTACCTTCCATAAAGTCACGTCCGCCACCGCCATGCACATGGATTTCCACACCGCCCGGAACGATATACATTCCTTTAGCGTCAATTAAATTCGCACCGACTATGGCCAGGTCACAGTTCGTTACTTCCAGGATCTTATTATCACTGATCAATACAGAACCATCTTTCATCCAGCCCTGTGGTGTCAGGATACGACCATTAATAATTTGAGTTAACATAATATTTTGTCTATAATAAATTAGGCGTTTGTTATTTATCAATCAGCTCTATTCCATAATATAACAGATCAAAGCCAGTCAGAGAGCAAAAGTAAATACTTTTATTTAATTGATATCCTTCTCTAATCAATATCTTTCAAAAAAAGCGTCTCCGGATTACCGGGACGCTTTTTCGTTTAATTCTTCTAACTCTATGGTCAGTTCTGTCCATGTATCCATGGTATCTGACAGTTCTTTTTTCAAAGAAGAATAATCGCTGTATAAAGAGGTATCGGAAGCGCCCTCCGGTGTAGCCAGTTTGGCTTCGATTTCTGCTATTGAAGTTTCAAGTTCAGTTATTTTCTTCTCGGCTTCAGCCACTGACTTTTCTACTTTTTTAATCGCCTTACTTTGTTCTTTACGAGCTTCATACGACAATTTATTCTGGGTAGGCTGATCTTCCGTTTCACTTGAAGAAGATACAGACGGAGCAGTACGCTCCAGTTCGCGCAGACTATCCATCTTTTTCCTTTCCAAGAATTCATAAATACCACCCAGATGTTCAATCACACGTTGATTACCGAACTCATAAACCTTATCTACCAGTCCATCCAGAAATTCACGGTCGTGAGAAACAACGATCACCGTTCCGTCGAACTCACGCAAAGCATCCTTCAATACATCTTTCGAACGCATATCCAAATGGTTCGTAGGCTCATCGAGAATCAACAGGTTTACGGGCTCCAGCAACAACCGGATCATTGCCAAGCGACTCCGCTCACCACCGGATAAGACTTTCACCTTCTTGTCGGAGGCCTCGCCACCAAACATAAAAGCGCCTAGTATATCACGTATTTTTGTTCGTATATCACCCTCTGCCACATAGTCGATAGTATCGAATACAGTGAGGTTATCATCGAGCAACTGCGCTTGATTTTGTGCAAAATAGCCGATCTTCACATTATGTCCCAGTTGAAGTTTACCTTCGTAATCAATCTGATCCATAATACATTTGACAAGAGTAGACTTACCTTCCCCGTTCTTCCCCACAAAAGCCACTTTATCGCCACGATTGATCGTTAGAGTAACATTTTGGAAGATAAGATGGTCACCATAACTCTTTGCCACATCCTCCATAATTACCGGATAAGAACCGGAACGGGGAGCCGGAGGAAACTTCAGGTTCAACATAGCACTATCCACTTCGTCCACCTCGATGCGCTCTACCTTTTCCAACTGTTTGATACGTGATTGTACCTGTACAGACTTGGTAGCTTTATAGCGGAACCGTTCGATGAATGCCTCCGTATCGGCCAGCTTCTTCTGCTGGTTCTCGAAAGCACGAAGTTGTTGTTCGCGGCGTTCCTTACGGAGCTCCACGTATTCGGAATATTTGACTTTATAATCATATATACTGCCCAGTTCGATCTCAATCGTCCGGAAAGTCGTATTATCGATAAAAGCACGGTCGTGAGAAACCAGAATCACCGCATTGGCACGGGTAGCAATAAAGTTTTCCAACCACTGGATTGATTCAATATCCAGGTGGTTAGTCGGCTCATCGAGCAGTAACACATCCGGCCGGCGAAGCAACAACTTTGCCAACTCGATACGCATACGCCAACCACCGCTGAATTCAGATGTCGAACGGTCGAAGTCAGTACGTCTGAATCCTAGTCCGATTAACGTACGTTCCAGTTCCGCATGATAATTGTTTCCTCCCATCATTTGAAAATGTTCGGAAAGATGTGTCACTTTATCTATCAGTTTCTGGTAAGATTCCGTTTCATAATCAGTACGTTCAGCCAGTTCCAGGTTCAGACGTTCGATCTCCTTTTCCATTTCCCGGATATGTCCGAAAGCCAACTCTGCTTCTTCCCTGACGGTACGTGTATCCGTCAACTGCATCTGCTGTGGTAAATAGCCGATCGTTGTCTCTTTAGGTACACTGACCGTACCGGATGTCGGAGATTGCAAACCAGCAAAGATCTTCAACATCGTAGATTTTCCCGCCCCGTTCTTTCCGACCAGTGCGATACGATCTTTCTTATTTACTACAAACGATACGTCATCAAAAAGCGTAAAACCACCAAATTCAACTGTTAGTCCTTCAACTGAAATCATATTTATTTCTATTTACAGGCACAAAGATACAATTGTTCAGGGCTTCTTCACAAACTTTTCAATGAATAAGAGCAAGTTCTCATCGACAGGAAGGTCAGGATCGTTGTAAACAGCCATCTGAGCCTGACGGTCTGTCGTAGCACAATCCTTTAATACATGGTTCATACCGTCTATCAAATGCATTTCGGCAGAAGGTAATGCTTGTTTTAATAATTCTGCATCTTTTACAGAGACCTGTATATCTGTTTTCCCCTGTAACAACAGGACAGGAATAGTCAGTTTCTTTATCTCTTTCTGCGGATCGTATTTATAGCAAGAGATCAGGTATGGCTGAACGGAAGAACGAAACAAAGCCTGCAATCCCAGGGGCACACTCGGAACCAGCTTACCTGCTTTCAGGGAGTCGTTGATAGATACCACCATTTTCCGTATCACTTCAGGCTGTCCTGCCATCTGTTCTTCCAACAGATCCGACATAGGCCGTCCCGCTCCTGCCAGCGAAATATATCCTTTCACCTTCGGATTATCCTGGCTGGCCAGCATTCCAACAAGTGCTCCCTCACTATGACCGGCTATATAAATACCACTCAGACGACGATCGCGGGATAAAAGATCAATCCATTCGCGTACATCTTTTATACCGTCTTCAAAACGCATGGAATACTCGTCTTTCCCGGCACCTGTGCTGGATGCAATACCTCGTTTATCAAAACGCAGGGAACCAATACCTCTCCTACCCAACTCTTCAGCCAGGTATTTCAGCGAATTATTCTTCATACCAGCCACAGCCGAATTGCCATCCATATCGGTTGGTCCTGAACCTGCAATAATCAAAACTAACGGAAAAGTAGCTGTTCCCGGAATTATCATCTTTCCATTGATCTTTCCCGATGAAGTACTCAGGCTAATTGGACGTTCATTTAACCGGACGGGCATCTGGGCAGAAATAGCCCCCCCCCAAAACAACAAACAAAACGATATCAATATTCGGTAAAATTCACGTCGCATATACAATTGAATTATATTATATCCGACAAATCTAAGAAAACAAAATGATAATTCATCCATTTTCACCAAAGTAATCTATAGGGTAGAAATAAATTGAAGAATTTATTAAAGGGAGAAGAAATCAAGGATAACATCGTTCTAGCAGAACTATTTAAAAACGACACTGCAAATATAGTATATTTTTTATTATCAATGAATAAATATATTAAAATTGATCACTAAATACAATCTATACAGCCCGATCTGTTAATTATTAATTACTCGATAAAGTTAATTCATTTTCTTGTTTTTTTAACCAACCACAATTAACACACTAAGGTACTGGTGATTACAAGTTGTGATTAAGCCTGAGTTCTGCTAGGACTATGTTAACAACAACACTAGTATTAATTATCAATCAAAAAGCACATGAATTACAGGTCTATTTTAAAGCAAAATCAAATCTCTTTGCTTTTAATCGCACTTGCTTTTCCTGTTTCAGTAACCACATCTTCCCTGTATGCCACTACAGCAGAAGTATCTATTACCCAACAGAAAAAAGCCATAAGCGGAATCGTTTTCGATGGTGGAATGAACGAGCCACTAATTGGAGCGAATGTGGTTGTCAAAGGAACAACAAACGGTACAGTTACCGATCTTGACGGAAAATTCACACTGGAAGCCAATCCTAATGACATTCTGGTAATCAGTAGCATCGGGTTTAAAACCGTAGAGATTAAAGCTTCTGAAGCAGCCAAAGGAAAAATCACACTAGCAGAAGACTCACAGGCTCTCGATGAAGTCGTTGTTGTTGGTTATGGTGTCCAGAAAAAAGCTAACTTGACGGGGTCTGTCGCAACAGTTAAAGCAGAAGCCATAGAATCCCGCCCTGTTTCGAGCGTATCAGCGGCCCTGGCCGGACAGATGCCTGGTGTTACTGCAATTCAAAGTTCCGGTAAACCCGGTGAACAGACAGGTTCTATTACTATTCGTGGTAAGAACTCTGTAAATGCAGCCAGTCCGCTGGTTATCGTAGACGGTGTTCCGGGTAGTATGAACACGATTGATCCGTCTGACATCGAAAGCCTGACTGTTTTGAAAGATGCCTCTTCGGCTGCCATTTATGGTGTGCAGGCCGCCAACGGTGTAATCCTGATCACGACCAAGAAAGGTAAAAAAGGAGAAAGAGCCAGTGTTAGCTATTCCGGTAGCGTCGGTTGGTCTACTCCAACTATGCGCCCGAAGTTCCTGGGCTCTGCCGATTATGCAATGCTGTATAACGAAGCAACCCTGAACGATAACCCCAACAACCCGCTTCGTTTCACAGATCAAGATATTGAGTTGTATCGTAACGGATCAGATCCTTACGGACACCCCAATACAGACTGGTACAAAGAAACAATGAACAAAAATGCCATCGAAACGATGCATCACCTGGGAATCAGCGGAGGCTCGGAAAAAACCAGCTATAACGCTTCAATCGGCTATACCCAACAGAACGGTTTGATCGACGCCAATAACTACAAGCGTTTTAATGCACGTACCAGTGTCGACTCACAAATCAACAAATGGTTCTCTGCAGGGTTGAATTTATCCGGTTACAGAGGAACTTTAATGGATAGCTGGAATCGCGTTTCCGGTATGACTCAGTTTACAAACCGTGCCACTCCCGTAGAAGCTATACGCAACGAAGAAGGAACTTTCCTGTATCACGGTAAAGATAATCCGGTTGCTTTATTAGGACGCGACGGTTTCAGAAGAGACATGAACCAACAGGTAAACGGAACTGTGTATGCGCAGGTAAATGTCCTACCGAATCTGACCGCTAAAGCCTTATTCTCTGTTCGTAACGATGAAAGAAGTGAAGAAGGATTTAAGTCTCAGGTAAATTACGGTCTTAAAAATGAAGCAACAACAGGTCTCCGCGAGGCTTACGAAAAACAGACTTGGTGGAACTGGTACACGACACAGGTATTAATTAACTATAACGAAACCTGGGGTAAGCACGACTTAGGTTTACTGGGAGGTTTCGAACAAATCGAACATACTTATAAAAGACTGGAAGCCGAACGTAAAGGTGGTGGCAATAATGAGCTGCAGGAATCATTAAGTACACTAGATGCCTCTACACAAACGAATAAGGAAAAAAGGTACGAAGTAGCTCACCGTTCATATTTTGCCCGTGCACAGTACGGCTTTGCCGATAAATATCTGTTTGAAGCCAACGTTCGTATCGACGGTTCTTCCCGTTTTGCTTCCGACAATCGCTGGGGTGCCTTCCCTGCTTTCTCTGCCGGTTGGAGAATCACGGAAGAAGAGTTTATGAAGAATGCCGATATCAACTGGTTAAGCAACCTGAAGTTGCGCCTCGGCTGGGGACAGACCGGTAACGAAGAACTTAAAGATGAAGAAGTATATCTGACCGTTCCTTCATATGCATATCAGGAATATATATTAGGTAATAATCTGTATGCTACGACATATGAAAGCCGCTTCGCTAACAAAGACTTGAAATGGGCTACCGTTACCAGCTGGGAAGGCGCTATCGAAGCTTCATTCCTGAATAACAAATTAGGTTTCGAACTGGCTGCTTACAAGAAGACTACCAACAATATGTTGCTGTACCTTCCCGTACAAGGTATCTTCGGTATGGACGCACCACGTCAGAACGCCGGAAAGGTGGAGAATAAAGGTTTCGACCTGAGTATCTTCCATAACAATGTGATAAATAAAGATTTCAGATATGATATCATGTTCAATCTGGCGTATGTACATAATGAACTGACAGACTTAAAAGGTACAGAAGGTAAGGAACCGGGTGACGGAAGAGGTAACTTTTGGTACCTGGAAGGTTATCCTATCGGTTCTTACTACGGATATGTAGCCGACGGTTATTTCAATACAGAAGAGGAATTAAAGAGCCTTCCGAAACGTACCGGAACAGAACAACTGGGTGATATCAAATACAAAGACCTGAATGGTGACGGAAAGATCGACCTGGCTAACGACCGTACCGTTATCGGTAAAGAGTTTCCGAGCTGGACAGCCGGCTTAGGTGTCAATTTATATTACAAAGATTTTGACCTGTCGTTATTCTTCCAGGGTGCATTCGATGTGGATGCTTATGTGAATGGTGAAGCGGCTTATGCATTCTTCAACGGCGGTAAAGTGCTGGAACGCCATCTGGATCGTTGGACTCCGACCAACCATAATGCTTCTTACCCCCGTATTACGATGTCTGACCAGATCAACTACCAGTTCTCTTCATACTGGCTGGAAGATGCATCTTATGTACGTCTGAAAAACCTGACACTCGGCTACAACCTACCGAAGGCTTTGTTGAGTAAAATCAACCTGACAAGAGTAAAAGTATTTATCAGTGGTGAAAACCTTTTTACAATTACAGGCATGGATAGCCTCGACCCGGAATCTGCACCAAGCAGTTCTCGCGGAGGTCTTTACTCAAACGTAAGAAAGATCTCGTTAGGTCTTAAAGTTGGATTTTAAATAACAGTTTATCAATCAGAAATATGAAAAAGAGTTTTATATATATAGCCATTTCAGCAGTAAGCCTTCTGGGTTTTACTTCTTGCAGCGATTTTCTGGATAGAATACCGCAGGATGAACTATCCGATGGCAGCTATTGGAAAACGCCGAATGATGCCAAAATGTTTGTAGCCGATGTGTACAGGCAGATCCTGCCTGGAAAATGGACCGGTGATATCGATGGCGATATCGATTCTGACAATGCCGTACACGGTATCAAATGGGCTGCCGGTAATGTTTCAAAAGGTATTTACGATCCGGGAGATATGGCATGGACAGACGAGTATAAAGCGATTCGCTCATGTAATGTCCTACTGGAGAAAATCGACCTCATACCCGATTATGATCAGGCGGATAAAGAGGCTACCATAGGAGAAGCCCGCTTTATGCGCGGATATATCTATTTTGGTTTGATACAGACGTTTGGAGATGTACCGTATGTAGAAGGAACGCTCGACCTGCATGATATGGGCAGTATAACACGTACTCCTGCAGAAGAGGTATACGCCAAAATAATAGAAGATTTCGATTATGCTATCGCCCATCTTCCGGCACAATGGGGGAGCAGCGACTATGGACGTGCAACCAAAGGGGCTGCCAATGCAATGAAAGCACGTGCTGCTCTTTATTTCCATCATTATGACACAGCCGCTGATGCAGCAAAAGCAGTGATGGATTCCGGTGAATATGAACTGTTTGATGCAGCAAATACCGGACAATATGCCAAACTATTCTGGGAAGAACAGGAAGCTTGCAAGGAAGCAGTCCTGGTAAGACAAAACATAGCCGGTAAAAAGGATGACGAATGTTATATCATCGGTTGGGAAGCATTCCCAACATTGGGATGGGGCGGTATTAACCCGACACAAAGCTTGGTGGATGCATTCGAATGTATCGATGGCGCTCCCATCGCTGAATCTCCTTTATATGACGAAACGAATCCGTTCAAGGATCGCGATCCACGTCTGGAAGTTTGTGTATTGCATGACGGAGAAACCATGTATAACGTAACGGTAAAAACAGCACCTTTGAAATCAAGCGGTAGCACCGGAGTTGCTCAACACAATGACGCTACGGCAACCGGATATTATCAACAGAAATGGCTCGACCCGAGTATCGACCCACAATCGGATGGATGGAACATGGGTAAAGACTGGCATGTAATCCGTTATGCAGAAGTATTGCTTACGTATGCTGAAGCGAAAAACGAACTTGCCGGACTGGACGCTTCCGCTTTCGATGCAGTCAATCAGGTACGTCGCCGTGTAGGTATGCCGGATCTGCAAAACTCTGATGCGAGCAAACCCACTTATTGCGGAACCCAGGATGCCCTTCGTCAGCGTATTCGTAACGAATGGCGTGTAGAATTCGCTCTTGAAGGCAGCAAGCGTAAATGGGATATCCGCCGTTGGGGTATTGCCAAAGATGTATTAAACGCTCCGTTCCTGGGGATGAAATACAAAATGGTAGATGATCCGGCTAATGCGGACCCGAAAGATGAAGGTAAAGTATGTATCCTGTATCAGGGAGAAAACATCAAGCTGACAGGCAGCAAATATGAAGATCATAACTATTTGTTCCCGGTTCCACAGTCTGAACTCGACCTGAACCCAGCCTTAGGACAAAATCCGGGTTACCCTACGAAGTAATCTTGTTTATTTAGATCTATAATACAGATGTCAGAGGAGGGATGTTAAATATTCCCTCCTCTTTTCTTCGATTAAATAACCGATTGTACACATGAAATATATCCAATATATTATTTGCCCTGTACTTTTTCTCACCTGTTTCCTTTTATTGGAAGGACCGATGTTTTATATACCTTACTATCATGAACAACACCATTTATTCCTTTTCACCCAAACCTATTTGAATTGCCATCTTTCCACGCCGGGACAACCGCTCGATTACCTGACCGATTTCTGTATACAGTTCTTTTACCTGCCTCATATCGGAAAAGCCTGGTTCGCATTATTACTCGCTCTCCCTTATCTTTTGAACGTCATGATTTACCATAGACTAACAAAAAAATACGATCTGTTTTTATTCTCCCTATTCCCTTCCCTCTGGTTACTGATCCAATATCTGTCTGTCGACTTTCCGGTGACTTATCTGGTCGGACTGATAGTTTGTCAACTAGTTTTCCTGGGTATAAGTTCTATTACCTCCAATCGGTTAAAGTTTATATTGCTTATTCCGGCGATTGCTATGCTGTATCTTATATGCGGATGGATGTATCCGGTTATTACACTTGCCATTATACTTGTTCCAGCACTCTCTGCTTTATCTGTGACTCAATATATAAAAAAGAAATACCGTATCTCCTTCATTATCCTAAGTTTACTTGTTTATGCGGGAGGAACATTCTACTTTTTTATTTTTTCATATAACATGCGTGAACGGCTGATTATTGAAGCAGAAATGCATCTCAAAGCCGGGCAATGGGAACAGGTTGCAGACTGTTGCCGACGATACCGGGGCAAGAACCAACTGGTCATGTATTTTAACAACCTCGCCCTTTACCACACCGGAAAAATAGCATACAATCTGTTCGACTATCCACAAACGATGGGAGTACAATCGTTGTACCTGCCCTGGAAAAGCGACAGTCGCCAAACGGAATACGGACATTATGTATATGAGCAACTCGGCTACATCAACGAAGCGCACCGCTGGGCCTTTGAAGCCATGGTTGTATTCGGCGAAACAGCTCCGAACCTCATTAATCTGATCCGTTATAACATCGTCAACCACCGCCCGAAAGTTGCCATGCGCTTTATCCGAAAATTAAAGCATTCTCTTTTCTACCGTAAACAAGCAGAAGAATTAGAAAAACATCTTTTTTCCGGAGAGTTACCCGGATTAAAAGCGCTCTCCTACGATAAAACAGAGAAAGTTCGTTTTGCCAACATACTGAACATAGGCCCTGAGCTCAATTATTTATGTGATAAAGACTCTACTAACCGGATGGCATTCGAGTATCTGATGAGCGACCTGTTACTCAGCAACCAGTTAATCCGTTTTGCAGAAAACCTGAAAAGAATACGGGCTTTCTCCTATCCGGAATTTCCCCGGATATACGAGGAAGCACTCTATACCTACCGTCTGGGAGTGGATGAAGAAACCTTCAACAAACTGGGTTTCAAAATCAGCCCTGCCACAGAAGAGAGATTTAAAACTTATTATTCCCTTTATCAGAAAAAGGATATGCAAGAACTAAAAAACAAGTTCGGCAACACTTACTGGTATTACCTCAACTTTCTCAGCCCTTATGGAAACAAAATCATCAACAAATAGCCTGCTCCTATTACTATTAGTCATAGTATGCAGCTGTACTCAATCCCGCATAATCCCGGAAGTACAGACTGATAAACCAGTCTCCATCTTCCCCGACTACACCGGAGTAACCTTCCCTTCCAATATAGCTCCTCCCAACTTCAGGATACAGGAAGACGGAGAAGAATATTACACGGAAATAGGAAGCAAAGACAAAGCTTACATCACGATCCGGAACAGTCGGTCATCCGTAATTATCCCTCCCGACAGATGGAAAGAACTGACTAAACAAGTAGCCGGCAACACGTTTTATATCCGGATATGCATCCTCCAAAACGGTAAATGGACTCAATATCCAGATATTACCAATGTGATAATACAATCAGCCATAGATCCTTACCTCGTCTACCGGCTACTCTATCCGGGTTACGAACTGTGGAACCAAATGGGTATTTATCAGCGCAACCTGACCTCCTACGAGGAAACTCCCCTCATCGAAAACCAATCCATAGAAAAAGGTTGCTTAAACTGCCATACATTCTGTAAAAATTCTCCGGAAACGATGATGATACATATACGTGGAGAGATAGGAGGCACCTTAATTTACCGGCAAGGGACTATAAACAGGACAGAAGTCAAAGCACCAGGAATGAGTAACTCCGGAGCCTATGCATCTTGGCATCCGGGAGGCAGATACCTGGCCTTTTCCGTCAACGAAATTCAGCAGTATTTCCACTCTACCGGCCCTAAAGCAGTAGAAGTATCCGATTCAGAGTCGGATCTGGTCATACTGGATACGGAAACAAATTCACTTATCACAGATACTGCCATCTACGGTGAAAAGTGGATGGAGACCTTTCCGACCTGGAACCCTGCCGGAGATATGTTATATTATTGCCGTAGTAAAGCAATAGACAAAAAAACTCCGCTCGATAGTATCCGTTACGACCTGTACCGGATTCCTTTTCATGTAGAAGATGAGAGTTTCGGTACTCCCGAGTGTGTATTCAAAGCGTCCGAAACGGGTAAAAGCGTCTCTTTCCCTCGTATTTCACCAGACGGAAAATTCCTGATGTTTACCTGTTCCGACTATGGAAATTTCTCTATCTGGCATCCGGAAAGTGAATTATATCTACTCAATCTGGCAACAAACAATATACGTAATATGGAGGAAGTAAACAGCAACAATGTGGAAAGTTTTCACACATGGTCGTCCACCGGGGAATGGTTTGTTTTCAGCAGTAAACGGTTGGACGGATTATGGGCACACCCTTATATAGCAAGCTTTGACAGTCAGACAGGCACAGCCGGAAAACCCTTCATTCTCCCCCAGGAAGATCCTGATTTCTACCTTGATTTCACGAAGACATTCAACCTACCGGAACTGATTACCAATCCCATAGAAAACAGAGATGAACTGGTTGGCGGATACCGAAATAATTACTATCTTCGCCCACAATTAACTACTAACATCAATTTCAATAATTCATGAAGAAAAAAGGATTAACATTATTAGTGGCGACCACATTAGCCAGCAGTGTATTATTTTCCTCTTGT
This sequence comes from Parabacteroides timonensis, assembly GCF_900128505.1. Lineage (NCBI taxonomy): Bacteria > Pseudomonadati > Bacteroidota > Bacteroidia > Bacteroidales > Tannerellaceae > Parabacteroides > Parabacteroides timonensis. The sequence continues at coordinate 1,404,450 of NZ_LT669940.1, read as the reverse complement.
ATCGGATCATTTGGTTTAACTAATAAGCTTCTGGACTGGAATAGAAATATCGACAGTAAGTTTGTAAACGAATTAGTATTTATTGCTTTCTGGATTGTTCCCGTTTACGAAATATCTGCACTTGCCGACATTCTGGTTCTCAACTCCATTGAATTCTGGAGTGGAAACAACCCTGTTGCAGATGCCGGTACTGTTAAAACAATAGAAGGTAAAGATGGGGTTTACACCGTTGAAACGAAAACTGACGGATACCATATCCAGAAAGAAGGTGAAGAAAAAGCAATTGACCTGGTATTCGACGAAACCGACAAGAGCTGGAGCGTTGAAGCAGATGGTGAAACAACCAAATTACTGAAGTTCAAAGACAACGACGAAGTCGTTATGTATCTGCCCGACGGTAAAGAAATGAACGTTGAGCTGAATCAGGCCGGTGTTCTGGCATTCCGTCAGGTGGCTGAAGGATATTCTTTCTACGCAGCAAAATAAGCTGCATCTAAATTCATAAGGGTGTACCAAAAGTATACGTGCTATCATACGGACTTTTGCTATACCCTTTTATTAAGCTATACCAATCTAAATAAATACAGATGAAACACTCTATCAAAAAAGCCGTGCTCTCAGGAGCATTCAGTTGCTTCCTATTGGGGTCCGTACTGGCTGACGGTACGACTACGCCCCAGACCACGAAGCCCTATTGGCAAGACGTTCAAGTCGTTGCTGTAAACAAAGAGCATCCACGCACCTCATTTATGACGTATGGTGACCGTTCGACAGCTCTCACTTCCCGCTTTGAAAAAAGCCCGTATTATTCATTATTGAACGGTACATGGAAGTTCTTCTACGTAGACTCTTATAAAGATCTTCCCGCTAATATCACAGATCCTTCTGCCAGCACCGCATCATGGGACGATATTACCGTACCGGGCAACTGGGAAGTACAGGGACATGGCACAGCTATCTACACAAACCACGGTTATGAGTTCAAGCCACGTAATCCGCAACCTCCGCTATTGCCGGAAACTAACCCGGTAGGTGTTTACCGCCGCGACTTCGAAGTGCCGGTAGGCTGGGACGGACGCGATGTCTATCTCCATATTGCCGGAGCCAAATCAGGCCTTTACGTATATGTGAACGGCCAGGAAGTCGGTTACAGCGAAGATTCTAAAAACCCGGCAGAGTTTCTGATCAACAAATATCTGCAACCGGGTAAAAACGTACTTACACTGAAGATATTCAGATGGAGTACCGGTTCTTATCTGGAATGCCAGGACTTCTGGCGTATCAGCGGTATTGAACGTGACGTATTCCTATGGTCGCAACCGAAGGTGGCAGTCAATGACTTCCGTGTGATCTCCACACTGGACGATACATATAAAAATGGTATCTTCAAACTGGCTGTGGATATTAAGAACCACACCAAAGAAGCAAAAGACATTACCGTATCTTACGAGTTACTGGATGCAAAAGGTCAATCTGTTGCAACAGCCGATAATAAGCTATGGGTTGGTGCCAACGATATCAAAACAGTCTCTTTCGCAAAAGACCTGAATGACATCGCAACCTGGAGTGCCGAACATCCGAACCTTTACAAACTGTTGATGACAGTAAAAGAAGACGGTAAAGTAACGGAAGTTATTCCTTATAACGTTGGTTTCCGCCGTATCGAAATCAAGCCGATCGATCAGATCGCCGGTAACGGAAAGCCTTACACAGTCCTGTTATTCAACGGACAACCGATCAAGTTCAAAGGAGTGAACATTCATGAACATAATCCGCTGACCGGACATTATGTAACGGAAGAACTGATGCGTAAGGACTTCGAGATCATGAAAAAGCATAATATCAACTCAGTTCGCTTATGCCACTACCCACAAGACCGTAAGTTCTATGAACTTTGCGATGAATATGGTTTATATGTGTATGATGAAGCGAATGTGGAGTCACATGGTATGTATTATAGCCTGAGCAAAGGCGGCTCACTGGGTAATAACCCGGAATGGCTGTTGCCGCACATGGATCGTACAATGAATATGTACGAACGAAACAAGAACTATCCGTCAGTAACTATCTGGTCGCTGGGTAACGAAGCCGGAAACGGTTACAACTTCTACCAGACTTATCTGTATGTTAAAAATAAAGATAAAGAACTGATGAACCGCCCCGTAAACTACGAACGTGCTTTGTGGGAATGGAATACGGATATGTATGTTCCTCAATATCCGAGTGCAGGATGGCTGGAAGAAATTGGAAAAGAAGGTAGCGACCGTCCGGTAGCTCCGTCGGAGTATGCACATGCGATGGGTAACTCTACGGGGAACCTTTGGGGACAATGGCAGGCGATCTATAAATATCCGAACCTGCAGGGCGGATGGATCTGGGACTGGGTAGATCAGGGGTTACTTGTTAAAGATGAGAATGGAAAAGACTATTATGCTTATGGTGGCGACTTTGGTATAGACATGCCTAGCGACGGTAACTTCCTTTGCAACGGTCTTGTTAATCCGGATCGCACTCCGCACCCGGCAATGGAAGAGGTAAAATTTACTCACCAGAATATAGGTTTCGAAGCTGTAAATGTAGCCAATGGTGTATTCAAGATCACTAACCGCTTTTACTTCACTAATCTGAAGGATTATATGATTACTTATACAGTGAAAGCGAACAATAAAGTAATCAAGAGCAATAAAGTGTCACTTGATCTTGCTCCACAGACCTCACAAGAGATAACTATTCCGGTAGCCGATCTGAAACCACAGGCAGGCACGGATTATCTGGTCAACTTCGTCGTTACATCAACCAAGCAAGAAGGTCTGGTTCCCGCCGGTTACGATATCGCACAGGATCAGTTCCGTTTGCCCATTGAAGCAGATAAAGTTGCTTATAAAGCCGGTGGCCCTAAACTAACGGTATCAGAAGAAGGAGACAATGTGAAAGTTACATCTTCCAAGGTTAACTTCGTATTCGATAAGAAAGCGGGAGTTGTTACTTCCTATAAAGTGGGCGGAACAGAGTACTTCAATGAAGGTTTCGGTATCCAACCGAACTTCTGGCGTGCACCCAACGATAACGATTATGGTAGTGGCGACCCGAAACGTTTGGAAATATGGGAACTGTCAAGCCGTAACTTCAATGTAACGAATGCCTCCGCTGAAATAGTCGATGGCAATGCGATTGTAAACGTCGACTATAAATTACCTGCCGGCAACCAGTTCCTGATCACTTATAAGATCTATCCTGACGGTGTTATGAATGTGGCAACTCATTTCACTCCGGCTCATCTGGATGGAAAGAAGATTGAAATTTCTGAAGCGACTGCTACTGCGACTTTCTCACCGGGCCGTGATAAGGTTAGCGACCGTGATAAAATGGTCGTTCCCCGTATCGGTGTACGTTTCCGCCTGCCGGTTACTATGGACCAACTGGAATACTTCGGACGCGGTCCGTTAGAAAACTATTGGGATCGTAAAGCCGGTTATATGATCGGACAATACAAGAGCACAGCAGAAGATCAATACTTCCCTTATGTCCGTCCGCAGGAAAACGGTCACCATTGCGATACCCGTTGGATCACACTGGGTGGTAAGGGTAAAAACCTGTTGATCGTAGCCGACGACGAAATGGAATTCAATGCAATGCGCAACTCTGTTGAAGACTTTGATGCCGGTAAGACAACCAACCGTCCATATCAATGGAACAACTTCACGCAGGAAGAAATAAACAACCGTCCGAATATCGGCCCGTACGACAAACCTCGCCAGACACACATCAACGATATCACTCCACGTAATTTCGTCGAGGTATGTGTCGACCTGAAACAAGAGGGATTGGCCGGTTACGATAGCTGGTATTCCCGTCCGGAACCTGAATACACATTACCTGCCGACAAAGAATACAAGTGGGGCTTCACCATCATTCCGTCAGCAAATGCCAACAGTGCACAAAAGAAAGCTGGCTATAGCTATAAATAAATAAGACACTGTTATATGAAAAAGCGATCTCTGTTAATCAGGGATCGCTTTTCTATTTATTATCAATGTGTAACTATCCATTTCACATAAGGAAACTATACAAGGCCAACCGTATATCCGAATAACGGAACACATAGCCGGCAGAAAGCAGGCGGGCAGGATAAGCCTGTTGCCCCCTGGTCAGCAACTCTTCTCCTTCCCCATACAGATAGTGGAACACTTTTCCGGGGATAGTCAGCCACGCCGGGCGATGTAATACGTCAGCGGTAACACGGGTAAAAGCCCGATTCGTCAACGGTTGGGGAGAAACCAGATTCACGACACCTGACAGATCCTCATGTTCAATAATAAACTGGATGGCATATAACACATCATCTATATGAATCCACGAAAATCCCTGTTTACCGGAAGCGATCTTTCCACCGACAAAGAAGCGGAACGGAAGCAGCATCTTCGGCAGAGCCCCACCGTCCTTCGACAAAACTACACCAAAACGGGCCACGACCAATCGTATATCCCGCGACAATTTCTGAGCCTCTTCTTCCCATCGAATACAGACATCAGCCAGAAAACCGGTACCTTCCGACGTACTTGTTTCCGAATAAATGCCTTTATCCGGATAAATACCTACTGCAGAAGCTGAAATAAATAACTTAGGCTTAACAGGCATCTCATTCAGGATCGATACCAATCGCCGTGTCGTATAAACACGACTATTCTTTATTTTACGCTTAGCCTTGCTGGTCCAACGTTGATTGATTGTCGTCCCGGCCAGATTGATTACAACATCACATCCGATTAGTGCTTCTTTCAATTTATCGTCAGTCTTGAGACGAAACATCGAATGTTTCAAAGGGACAACAACATCTCCCCTGTCAGAAAAGAAATCCGTCAGGTGCCGTCCTATAAAACCGGAATTACCACTAATTGCGATCTTCATCTCCTTTTTTTATCTATTTTGCTTTTCTAGTAGAACAACCGGAGAAAGTCGTTTGTTTTAATCGATTTGGGAGGATTGTATTAAAGGTTGTAATTCTTCTTCAAAAATTGCTTTACTGATGATACGGTAATGCGGAGAGTAATTGTCTTCGAATATCTTACTGTGATGACCGACATATTCACCGCGATCCAAACGGTCGTCGATCTCTTTTTTGTCTTCTTCATAGCCAGGAAGAGAAAGGTTCATGGAGTAAATAATAGCTTCTATCCGGTTCCATTCCTTTTGCCACTCGACCACAGTTACCGGACGGATACCATTCACGCTACGGATAAAAGCATCGAAATAGACGGGATAAGGGATCTGCCCCTTTTTTATGACGGATAGGTTCACCCGGTAAAAGTAACCTTCCCAACCGGTCGGTTCTGCGATATCACCTTCTGTTTCCGTATAAGAAGCCATCTCACGGCGCAAGTAATTAGCGGCTGCAGTCGTGTCGCTGACAATATGTCCCGGTCCGAACTTATCTTGGAAAAAGTTTTTATACAGGTCTTTTAATGTCGACTTGGGATACGTCTGCATCTGGCGTTCGACTGCCTGGCGAACCGCTTTTTCAAAGTCTGTCTTCTCTGCCGCAGAACCCCACAGACAGAGAAGACAGAAAAAGGATATAAGCAGATTTCGCTTCATGCCTATTTGATTACTTCTTTCAATTTATTATGTAACTCTTCGCCGGTGATATTCTTTGCTATAATCACACCGTCAGGATCGAGCAACACATTGGCCGGGATACCACGGACGCCATATAAAGCGGGTATTTCAGAGTCCCAGTACTTCAGGTCGGAAACATGTGTCCAGGTCAGGTTGTCGTCGGCGATTGCTTTCAACCATTTGTCTTTATTATTATCCAGGGAAATACCCAGAATAGTAAAGTTCTTATCTTTATAATCCTGAAATGCTTTCACTACATTCGGATTTTCGCGACGGCAGGGAGGACACCAGGAAGCCCAGAAGTCCAGTAAAACATATTTACCCCGGAAATCGGCCAGGGAAACAGCAACACCGGCAGTATCCGGCAGAGAGAACTCAGGAGCCGTTTTACCGATCTGTACATTTTCCAGTTGCTTGATGATACCGTCCAGGTCTATTACATAAGGACAGTCTGCCAATGCCGGAGATATCTTTGCACGGGTCGCTTTCAACTCGTCCAGGGGCAACTGATAGGTGAAGTAACGATACAGATAGAAAGCAGCTGCCGGAGAGTCCGGGTATTTGCTGATCAGGCTGTCGATATCGAAACCTTCTTCAAAAACTTTACTCTGGTTTTCCTGGAAGATGGCATTCACCGGAGAGTTCTGTACGATAATTGTCTCGCCATCATTCCCGATCGTTACATCCATATTGGTATTCTCTATAAAGAGTTGCACCGGATAATTCATATTCTCGGTTGCCAGGCCATACAGAAGCGGCTGGTCGACTTCACCTTTGAATGTAAACTTACCGTTCTTGATCTCAGCAGTATCCACATCGAAGAACATTTTATTACGGAATGATTTCAGGTAGATTTCACCATCCGGCATATTCTCCACGACTCCGTTTATCACATAGCCTTTAGGCGTTTCCTGGCAACTTGCCAAAAGGAAGATGGCCATAACCATCATTAATAATTGCTTCATTTGACGTTGTTTATTTTTTATTGTTGACATCGGGATGATGATACCTTCCTTTCTTCAAGGTGATCTTACCATACTCTATGGCACGTACCGGACAACGATGGATACAAGCGACACATTGTACGCAGGTATCAGACCAGACAGGTTTCCCGTCGGTCAGCGTGATCGTTCCGGTCGGACAAACTCGTTCGCACAGGCCACAGGCGATACAGTCATCCGTCACCCGAAAGGAATTCTTCCCTATGGCAAAGTTAGTAAAAAGAGGATATATCCAGTAACTCTTCAGCCCGGGCAGGCTTCCTTTCTTGTATAAATTAACGTTTTTACCTTCACGGATAGCGGCAATGATAGCGTTGACAGCCGAAGGTGCGTCTTTCAGTTTCTCTTGTTCCACCTCTTTATTGTCTACATCGAAGCCCGGCAAAAGGATATAGTTATTCGGCATAATGACTGAATAGCTATCGGTTAACATGACACCTATCTTCCCCAGTACTTTCCGCATTATATCAGCCGTGTAGCCACATTCGTCGCCACAGGTAGAGATGGAATAAACCGGCTGTTTATCGTATCCGGCCAGCTTCAGACCAGAGATAAAGCGAGTTACAGGAACGGCCGGTCCCCAGGAGTGCACCGGGTAAACAAACAGTACCTTTTCGTCTTCCCTGAGCGGGCAGACAAATTCCTTTTTACCTGTTTTTAACTCCTCTGCTATCGAAACAACAGGCTCTCCCAAAGCAATGCTTAACGCATTCGCTACCCAACGGGAGTTGCCGGTTCCTGAAAAGTAAAATATCATACGCGTATCTCTTATTTGGTCACAAAGATAAATATAATTCAGAATTATTACATCTCCACATCCCAAACCCCGGCACTCTTCTCCAACTCTACAAGCGCGGTACTATAATTAAACAGTGTTTCAATGTATTGGGCCTGTACATCATCATAGGTTCGCTGGGCATCCAGAACTTCCAACAGGGAAACTTCTCCCCGGTTATAGCTATACACCTTCCCGTCTATCACTTCACGGGCAGCATGGAGCATACCATTTTCGTAATGGCCGACCTGCTGCGTCAAAGATTGATAACTACGGTAAGCCTGCATCACTTCGGTTTGTACTTGCAACAAGGCCTGCTGATATTGTGTTTCCGCCTGTTGTTCCCGGAAACGGGCGGCACGGACAGCTCCTTTATTAAAGTTCGAAAACTTCAATGGGATAGCAATACCCGCCGTCACTCCGGTAAAGGGAGGAGCCGGAGCTTCTTCATTATATACCCGGGCATTCTTGCTCACCGCGATAGAGAGATCGACATCCGTATTCCGTTCCCGGCGTGTAGCTTTCAATGCACGGGAAGCTACTTCTTTATTCTTCAGGGCAGCCACCAGGTCGGTACGATTCTCCGAGGCAGTAGAAATCAGGTCGGCTAGTACAAAATCACGGGGTGACAGATGTAAAGAGGCATCAGGCACATATAAAGTATCATGGGCTACCGAGCCGGTCAACAGGTTCAGGTTGGAAAAGGCATTATGCAGATCGGTTTCCGCTTGTAACAGTTCATTTTTAAGGATACCGGCTTCCAAACGGCTTTGTATGGCATCTATCTCCATGATCTTCCCCAACGTAAAACGTACACTGTCGCTCTCTGCAAGCTGGCGGATATTCTCGTAAGCGTTCTGCTTTACCTTATATAACTCATATTGCTTTAAGGCCTCCAGATAAGAGACTGTTGCATCTGCCCGCAAATTACGGAAATAATCGGCAAGTAATGCTTTCGAAAGTTCACTTTCACTACGGGCCAGGGCGATATTGGCCCCACGCTTTCCGAAAGAGAACGTCTTACTCAACTCCACTTCTACCCCTTCTCCCATTTGCAGGCTGTTATTCTCGTTATTGAAATAAGAGACAGAGAGGTTTGGATCGTTAAACACCTTTGAAGCAACCACTTCCGCTTCTGACATATCCACATTCAGGCGTTCGGCCGCGTACTCCAGATTATCTTCCGTCACCTTCTGCATATAACTGCGGTAAGATAAAGGAATCATTTGTTGTGCCCCGGCAGAAAGGCATCCGCAAAGCAGGCACATCGTAATATATTGTCGCATATCTTTTATTCTTTTTCTCGTTATTGTCTAATTCTTTCCTCGTTATATACTAGATCATTAGTCCTTACTTTCTTTTAGTTTGATAGTTGCCAGCCCATAGACCGACAACTGTCGGCTTACAGATCGACAACTGTGGTTTTATAAACCGACAGCTGTCGAACTAATAAGAAGTAACGACCTTTCATCTAATCAGTCGGCTCTTTTGGGTTAACAGATGCCGTATCTTCATCTAAATAATGCTTCTCTACCAGATAATATAAAGCAGGAAGCACATAGAGGGTGATAACGGTTGCAAACAGCAGGCCATATACGATAACGGTTGCCAACGGACGTTGCACATCCGAACCGATACCGGTACTCAAAGAAGCAGGCAGCAAACCGAGCACAGCCACCGTCGCCGTCATCAGGATCGGCCGGAAACGGTGTTTTGCCCCTGTAATGATAGATTGCTTGAAACCACGGTCACGACTACGCAGGTTATTGATATGAGAGATCATAATCACACCGTTCTGGATAGCCACACCGATCAACGCAATAAAACCGACGGCAGAAGATACATTCAGCGTCATTCCCCGGACATTCAATGCCAGCATACCACCGAAAAGAGCCAATGGTACCACACACATCATCAAGGCGGCCTGGCGGAACTTTCCACAGGCGGCAAACAGCAAGAGCAACATAATACCCAAAGCAAGAGGAACGACAGCCGCCAGGCGGTTATAGGCACGGTGTTGATTCTCGAACTGTCCTGCCCATTGCAGGTGTACGGTGTCGTGATTATACTTCACCTCCTTATCGATCAGACGGTTCGCCTTATTCAGGAATTCGGTCAGGTCTACGCCACGAAGGTTGACATGGATCGTCAGGTGACGTTTATTCATCTCACGTGAGATCGTACTGGCACCAGTGGTCATCTTCACTTCAGCCACCTGAGAAAGAGGTATCTTCGCCCCTGCTCCGTTCGTCAACAACAGGTTGCTGATGCTTTCGGGCGAGTTACGGCTGGCATCGTCGAAGCGGCAGATCACATCGTAACTTTTACTGCCGACAAAGATCTGCGAGATAGCTTTTCCCCCAATGGCCAACTCGATCATATCGGCTACGTCGGAGAAGTTGAGGCCATACTGCGCAATACGGTCACGGTCGGCGATGATTTGTAACTGAGGCAACGGAGGTTCCTGGTCGATGGCCACGTCTGCGGCTCCCGGGATCGTTCGTAATACATTCACCACCTTGTCGGCGATATGACGGGTATCAGTGATATCATCGCCATAGACCTTGATAGCCAAGTCGCTGTGTGCACCGGCAATCTGGTCCATTACCATATCGATGATCGGCTGCGAGAAACTGACGGTATAGCCCGGCATGACCGAAAGCTTCTCCGACATTTCCTCGATCAGGTCTGCTTTTGTCTTACCGAACTTCCAGGTATCATACGGTTTCAAGCCGACCCCGCATTCGATATGGGAAAGAGAGAAAGCTTCGGCTCCCTCGTCATCGCGTCCTACCTGAGTCATTACATAAGATACTTCCTCAAACTGTTTCACCGTTTTACGCAGTTCGGCTCCCATCTCTTTCGACTTCTCGATAGAAATACCCGGAGGCAACTGAACCTGTATCCAGATCGCTCCTTCATCAAGGGGCGGCAGGAAATCTTTCCCTACTGTATAACTTAGCACACCGGCTGCCACCAAAATAACGAACAACGGCATCAATACCCGCTTAGGTTTATCCAATAGAGCAATGATTTGCTTATGATAAATCTCTCCCATCTTCTCCAGCCAACGGTTATGATAGATCTTCCGTGGCTTACGATAGGCATAAAAAGCCAGCCCCGGTATCAGGAACAAAGCGACAGCCAAAGCACCCAACAAGGCATAGCCCACGGTGTAAGCCATCGGAGTAAACAGTTTCTTTTCGATATGTTCGAAAGCAAACAGGGGAAGATAAGCAGTGATAATAATTAATGTAGAGAAGAAGATCGGGCGGGCGACTTCTGTGGTACGCCGCAAAATAGAGTCCTCCGTCAACTCCTCTTCCGGATGTCGCTCACGTTTCTTCAGAACGGTTTCCATCATCACGATCGCCCCGTCCACCAGGATACCGAAGTCGATAGCTCCCAGAGAGAGCAGGTTGGCCGGAATATCGGTCAGTTGCATCAGGATAAAAGCGATCAATAACGACAACGGAATGGTAAGCGCTACCAATAAAGCTCCGCGCCAATTCCCCAGGAACAGGATCAGTACCAGCACAACCAGCACCATTCCTTCGAACAAAGTATGGGATACCGTATGCAAAGTCGTATCTACCAGATTCGTTCGGTCCATAAAGACATGCAAATGGGTTCCTTTGGGTAAGGTCTCGTTATTCAGTTCGTCCACAGCCAGATGCACACCTTCCAGCACTTGGGATGGGTTCTCTCCGCGAAGCATCTGCACGATACCTTCCACACCATCGGAATAGTCACGCACGCCATCGAAGAAACCTAATACGCCCTTACGTTCCAGATTACCGTATTTCAAGGTTCCCAGATCGTCGAGATAGACAGGGACTCCATTTTCGGTCTTGATAACGATACGTCCCAGATCTTTCAGGTCTTTCACCAGGCCAATACCGCGGATCACATAACTCAGGTCGCCACGGCTCAACATACTGCCGCCGGCGTTTACGTTGTTCTTTTCAATCTTCTCGGTGATATCGCCCAGTGTCACATTATATTGTTCCATCTTATGCGGGTTCACCTCTATCTGGTACTGGGTAGTGATACCGCCGAAGTTACTGACATCAGCCACTCCCGTTACCTGTTTCAGGCGAGGAATGACAACCCATTTATGCAAATCGGTCAGTTCGCGTATATCCAGCTGGTCGCTTTCCAGTACATAACGGAAGATCTCACCTGTCGGCGAAGTCAACGGGTTAAGTCCCGGTACCGCATCATACGGAAGTTCCACATCTACCAAACGTTCCTGTACCCGCTGACGGGCCCAGTAATCATCGATACCGTCATCAAACACCAGTACGACTGTCGAAAGGCCGAAGGTGTTTTTACTTCTCATCACATTCAGTCCCGGCATACCGTTCATGGCCCTTTCGATAGGGATACTGATCTGTTGTTCAATCTCTTCGGCGGCCAGGCCAGGCACCTGTGTTACTACCTGTACGGTGGTATCGGCAATATCAGGATAAGCATCGATCGCCAGCTTTGTCCATGAATAATATCCTACTACGGCCAGGAACAGGAATAGCACGAACATCAGTCCACGCCGATGTATCGCAGTATAAATTATCTTTTTCATACTGGTTACCGGGCATCAAGTAAATAAAAAGCTCCGGTCGTCACGATCGTATCACCGGGAACAAGGCCGGAAAGGATCACCGTTTTCCCTCCTTCGCTGACAGAAGTCGATACCTTTTGCTTACGGTAACTGTTGTTCCCGAGCGAAACCAGTACATAAGCACTCTCTTCTTCCTGAAGGATGGCTGAATCCGGGATACGGATCATTTCAGCGCTACGATCGCACAATCGGACTGTTCCGTACATAGCTGGTTTCATCAGGTGGGAACTGTTGTCGCATTCGATCAGTACTTCCACCGAACGGGTTTCCTCATCCAGCATTTCGCTGATATGATAAATCTTTCCCGGAAGCGGTTGGTCAGGCATAGCGACCAGACGGATCTCCACGCTATCCAACGATTGTATCATTCCCATATCCTTTTCCTTGACATGGGCGGCTACCCATACTTTATTCAGATTAGCTATGACAGCTACCGGTTCAGCATCTTCCTTAATATACTGGCCGATCACAATACGGTCGGTCACCACCTCTCCGGCTATCGGTGAGCGGACAACAAGCGGTTGCCCCAGTACCAAATCTTCGGGTTCTATCTGGAAGACCTTCAGAGCAGCGACAGTATTTTCGTAGTCTTTCTTCTTCAGTTCGTAGTTCACTTCGGCTTCTTCCAGTTCTTTCTGCACACCGACTTTATTTTGTAATAAGTCTTTTTCACGTTTCAGGCTTTTCAAAGCCAGTTCCATCTCCTGTTTGGCCTGGTAATAAGCTTTGCCCGTTTCAAAGAAAGAAGGTGAACTGATCTCGAAGACCGGGCTGCCCGGCATCACCTTCTGCCCCAATCTCACAAACGACTTGGAGATACGGCCGGCAAACGGCGAAGCGATCTCAGCATAATCGGAAGGTATGGCCCTTACTACTCCCGAAGTGGTAAATTCCAGGCGATAGGCTTCTTTTTTCACCACATCGGTTTCCAACCGGGATAAGATCGGTGATTTATCCCCTATTTGTATCGTGTCGCCCCGCAAAGTTACGGCAATAGCAACCTCATCGTCCTGCTTGTTTGAGTTGCAGGAACACAATACCATTGCCGGAAGCAATAGCATAAGTAATTGTTTCATATTGTTGTTATGTTGTATTAAATAATTCTGTTTTCGTCGCGAATAGATTATTTAATACAATGGCGGGGCACGCAGACTGACATTACGTACAAGACGTACAGGGGTTGTATACTGATGTTTCTGAATAAACACAGAGAGAAGTACCCAAGCCGTCACCAAGGCAAGACACAAGGTCGCCGCCTCCATCAGGAGATCATCCAGTTCCTGAATGGTATTGAATGCAGCAGAGCTATGCGTATGATGCGGTAATCCGTCCGCTCCCGGTAGGAACGGGTGAGAGTGAGTAATCGAATAGGTCGGGAAATAATGGGTATGAGTAAACGCAGTGCCCCCCACGTAGTAACTCATAAAGAGTACTACCAGCAGATATTTTGCTATGGCATTACAGATAGATTTCACACGCTCCCGATTTTGTTGCAAAGGTATTTATTTATTTTGGTTATACTTTTACATTTATGTAACGATTCAATGATTATTTTTCTCTTTTCATTTGGTAAGAGCTTTTTTTATCCATTAATTTGTAAGACTTAAACAAACACTAAAATGAAAAGGACTATACTTCTTTTTGCAACTATGGCTTGTATGGTTGCATCTTCCTTGCCGGCACAGGATGCCGCAGTAAACAAAATCATCGAAACAGGACGTACCGATAACCTGGTAATGAACCATTTGGATATCCTGACCAACCGTTTCGGTGGGCGCCCTATCGGCTCCGATGCCTACGACAATGCCACCGAATGGGTAGCATCCAAGTTTAAAGAATGGGGCCTGGAAGTAGAATTGCAGGAAGCCGGAACACTGCCCGTCGGTTTCAACCGGGGTCCATGGTTCGGTAAACTTCTTGGAGAGCAAGGGATGGAACTTCATTTCGTTACACCTTCCTATACTTCCGGTACAAAAGGATTACAACGCGGCCATGTTCTTCTGGAACCCCGCACGCAAGAAGAGTTCGACCGCATGAAAGGCCAGTTGAAAGGAGCTTGGGTGTTGGTCAACGGAAATAATGTCGGATGGCCGATCGCCCATTCTTCTTCTGCCGATTCCAGTCGTGCCGTTATCATTGCTGAAAATAATGAGATAGCCAAAAAGAACCGGGAAATAATGATCGGTAACTGGGAGAACAGGACGAACAACCCGCTACTACCCCTCAAAGAAGATGTTCCGGCACTGTTTTATAAAGAGATGTGTGAGGCCGGGGTATTAGGTTTCATCCAGTCGGCCGCTGTGCCTCTACGTGCCCTTTATGATAAAGATGTCGTATTCGATAAAGAAATGACCATTGATAAATTACCGACCGTACCCGATATCAAATTGGACGAGCATCAGTATGCCATTATTAAACAGATGGTGAAGGAGCGTCGTTCTTTTATGCTGGAGTTCGACATCCGTAATCATTTCCGCCTTGGCCCTGTAAAATATTATAATGTAATAGGCTCGATAAAAGGAAGCCAATATCCCAACGAATACGTCATGCTTAGCGGCCACCTCGACTCGTTCGACGTAGGCACGGGAGGCGTTGATGACGGCTCAGGTGTTACTCCTGTCATGGAGGCAGCCCGCCTGATCGCTACTTCCGGTGCCAAACCGAAACGCACGATGTTATTCTGTGCCTTTGCCGGTGAGGAATTCGGCTTGCTCGGTGCAACGGCTTGGGTAAAAGGTAACCCGAAGAAACTGGATAAGATATCCAATCTCTTCAACCGCGACGGCGGTCCTACTCCTCCGGTGGGTATCAGCGTACCGAAAGCGATGTATAACGATTTCGTAAAAATATGCGCTCCTATTCAGAAGATCAATCCGGAATATCCATTTGAAGTGAAAGAATCCGAACCCCGCAGACAGCCCAAAACACCAGGTGGTACAGATGCTTCCGTTTTTGCGATAGAAGGAGTACCGACTATCGGATTTATGGAAAAGGATTTCAAAGGATACAACTTCAGCTATGACGAAATATGGCATACCGAACGTGACCTTTATACTAAAAGTATCCCGGAATACCAAGAACACGCGGCTACTGTTATGGCTATCGTCGGCCTGGGAGTTGCCAACCTGGATCATCAGCTGTCACGCGAAGGCCTTTACCTGAAAGAAGAATAAAAACTGTCCGCGCAGGTAGCCGGTATTACCTGCGCAAGGAATTTACAGGCATTGCACAGCCGGCAGAAAATACCTGCGCAGGCCATAGAAACAAGTAAGGCAGACGCCCCTGGGCATCTGCCTTATCTCTTTTACGATTATAAACCTTTTTCGATACATGTATCCGGTTATAACTTACCGGACGTCCATGATTCTCTATTTCCGCTTCCCGGCTCCCTTTACGGTTCGCCTTGATGTACTCGTCCAACGGAGAGACTTTCTTTTTTTTCTTCATAGCTGTACTATTTAATTACAGCCACAAAGGTACAATTATTTTTCCGGATATTGTCTTTTCGGATTTTTCGGAAACCAACCTTTCAATACACGCTCTTCCTGTTCGAATACTTCTTTGATCGTCCAGAACGAAGAGAAAGCGAAAACTCCACAGATAGCAGAGACAAAAACACTCTCGATCAGTAAGGAAGCAACCGTTCCGACAATCCCCAAAACGAGGAAGATCCACCAACACTTGGTTCCCCAATAATATTCTGCCTTCACAACTACCGGGTGGAACAACCCGATTATCAGAAAAGTAGCGATCCCGATCAATAGACCGTCGAAATTTATCATATCCATACAATTGTATTATTTAATATAAAACAGTTTGATCTGTCCCAACAAAGATACAAAAATCAACCGTGATTCCTCATAAAATATATCTATCCGGACATAAAACATACAGATACAAAAAGATCTGCTAACAGATTACCGCATCACAAAAGAACTAAATATCAAGAAAAAGGCTGGATCAGCCGGAACCAAAGTCCTTTTGATACAGCCTTTCGTATTAGTCAGCTTCCTTTCGGAAGGAGTGATAAACCGTTACTGAACGATAACCTTTTGTGTTTGTACTCCGTTAGCGTTACTTAATCTGACAATATAAACACCTGCCGAAACAGCCATCTGTTTCTTTTCAGACAGTTTACCTTGCCAGATCACACGGCCGGTCATATCGGAAACAAGTACCTGTACAGTCATCGCTGGTTCCAGAACGATAGAACCATCTTTTGCATAGACGCGGGTTCCGCTCAGGATATCTTCGATTCCTGTCGGAACAGATACGGTAATTTTGCAGGTAGCAGTAAAGCCACCGTCATTAGTTGTTGCCGTAATCGTAGCAGTTCCGACTTTCAGTGCTTTTAGATTTCCTTTTGTATCTACGGAAACAATATCCGGGGCACTGCTGCTCCAGCTAATTCCCTTGTCTGTTGCATCAGCAGGAGCAACAGTTGCTTTCAGGGCTAATGTTTCATTTATGCCCAATGTTTGGCTAGTCGGCTCCAAGGTAATTCCTGTTACATCTACTGTGGGAGTACCTGGCTCAGGATCAGTGCCGGTACCCGGATTATTCCAGGTAAAGGAAACTGCAACTTCCACATTACCACTTTCAGGTACTATATATTCTGTCCCGCTCTTGTAATCACTTCCGCCAATGGTTGCCGATGCCTTATAATTAGCTGCTGTCGCTGTATAAGTAACAATCAGTTTATCATCTTTAGTAACACTGGCACCAGCCACAACCTCTCTATCGTTCAACGTCATAGTAACAGTACCCTTTTCCGGATTTGTTATAGTGACATTCAAGGTACGTAAGGTTACACCGGTAGCTTCGTTGACTGTTACATTCGCTGTCAACTCTCCGCTTTCCTTATAATTGATATTGGCTGGAACGAATTTAGCTTTCTGGTTACCTGTTGCTGTCATCAGAACAGTCGAGTCGATCCATACGAACGAACCGTCTACATCAGCCGTTCCGGAAAGAACGGACTGTGCTAAAGATTGTCCTTTCAAGACTGAAGTTGCAGCAGTAACACTGGCTGTAACCTGTTTTTGAGCAATCGTGAAGGAACCGACCTTTTGATCGATCACTGCACTATAAATTGCATCTGCCGGACGGCTTACATAAATATCGTATGTGCCGGCATTAATCGGAGTAGAAGTGGCAACACCGCCTTGTTTGAAGGTTATTGACCAGTTATCTGTTACCGCATCATTACCACTTTTTATAACAGGTGTTCCTGTTCCGTAAATTGTCCCATCATAAACAACGTTTTCTAAACCAGACAATCCGGGGAATTTAGGAGAAGACTTATCTGCAAAAGTAGCAGTAACAACAGTATTCGCAGCCAAAGTCAGCGTTGCCTCCGTATCTGTTTCGTCGCTAAGCGTACCATTGGTAACAGCCCATTTTACTTTAGCAGCATGTGTAGCATCCGGGGTAGCTACCAAACGGATCTTCTGTTCTGCATACAAAGTACTACCGGAAGAAAGCAAGGCGCTACCATTCAGGGCTGTTAATGAACCGCCATTTACTGAGAATGTTACATTCGGAGTTGTACTGCGGGTTTTCAAACCTCCCCAGTCAAGAGTTACTTCTGCCGGAGTCGTACCTTTACCAGTTAGAATAGAGAATGTTGCCTTTTTGTAGTTTTCGCTTGTCGGGGTAAAGATAGCATCGTGGATAGGTTCGTCACTTCCTACACTGCCATCCCAAGCATAATTACCTAAATCCGAATTTGGATTACTGCCTAAATTACCTTCACTAGCCGTCGGTATAGCAACCCCTTTCATCTCGGCAGCCAGAATAACAAGTCCATCATTGATTTCTTGTGACACTGCTGCATATACATCATCAGCCTTACGGGTTATGGTAACCTTATAAGCCTTCTTATCATGTTCGGCTGCATCTTTAGGAGTAGCATCGTATGCCACAGTAAATCCACCGATACCTGCCGGAATTGTCTTTACGACAAATTCTTTCGTATTTCCATCGTAAACAAACGTCTGCGGTGTCTTATCGATAACGATCGTTGCCAATTGACGCATAACGGCATTAACTTTTGTATCTGCTGTTACAGTAAAGGTTCCACCATTAGCAATCTCCTTGCCGTTCACGACTAAAGAAAGCAGCTTGTAACCATCGGCAGGCGTAACGTTGGCTGTAAGTTTTGTACCATATTCTACCTGGTCCAAACTCACCCCTCCAGACTTTTCAACTGCGAGCGCAAGATCGATTGTCGCATGATCCCCAGCCTTTGTCACGGCAAATGTTTGTTTTTCGAAAGCAGCCGTGATAGAAGCAGTAGCAGATACTGCTATTTTACCACCGCTCAATGGAGTACCATTATTCTTTAAACCTTCGTTTGTCAGCTTATATCCCAGATCAGGAACAGCCAACACACTGACTTCCGTACCGGAAACAACCGATGAACCAGCATCGATCGCATTACCGGCCTTATCATACAATAGTATCTTACCATTCTGAACAGCAGAAACCGATACTACAAACTGCTCTTTAGGCTTTTCCGTGAATGAAACATTGATTGTAAAAGGTTTGTCTACCACGACAACGCCATTGCTTATCACCTTGCTGTCAGAACAAGTCAGCGAACCGACATAATTGTCAGATGGTATCGCCTGTACGGTCAGTTCGGAGCCTTGTTGTACGGAAATATTCGAGTTTCCGGTATAAGTTGTTCCATTCACCGAAACACTTCCGTTTTCACCAACTTTAATTGCAACCGTATGCATAATTGCGTCAAAGGTAGTTGTAAGCACCTTATCTTCAGCAACCTCCAGTGTAGCATTGGCTTTCGTTTGATAATTCGCATCCGGATGATACAGAAGAGTCAGCGTACTACCTTTCAGATACCGATTGGCAGCATTCGCCTCTTTTATTTCCACACTACCGTTCTCACATTTACCGGTAGTAACTGTATAATACTGCTTAATTGCATTCTTACCAGAGAAAGTATATGTAGTCTTTGCTACACTATAAGTAGATAAGTCATTAGGAGTAAAGACCACCGGATAAGTATGCTCACCTTCGGCTGCAACAGTCTTCGGATCCTCCCAGGCAAATGTTCCGGCTATTTCAACAGTTTTATCACCGGTTGTTACAGTTATCGCTTTACCTCCGGCTAGGACGGAAGCGGACAGAGTCTGTCCGGCTTCGATGGTAGAAGCAGTCAGCGTAGTATTATCGATTGTCGGAGCTACCGTCTTTCGTACAACTTCATAATCCCCCTCCTCAGCTTTTGTGATAACCAATACCGGAAGGTCGTTTCCTGCCAGGTTTTCATTAGTCACCAACCAGGCATCGCTACATCTGATCGCAATAGCTTTATCGGTAAGGGCCGGTTTAGTTGTCTTATTAAGAGCTGTCAATACATCGCTATTGGTTACAGCCGGAGCCTCGATCGTTCCTTTATTCATCGAAAGCCATGCATCGGCAACACCATCGGCACTTTGGGTACGGCTATATACATATTTACTGTTCGTCATATGGATATAATCGGCAAAACAGTCGGTATAAGTGTTTGCGTTAGCAATAGCCGTTTCGTTAAAGTTGCTAACAACAGGTAGAACAACTTGACCATTTTCTTTTTTATCTAATGTATACCCGTCAGCCATGATAATAGCTGTAGCGGTCCATTTCTTATCGGCTGTTTCCCCTTTAAACATCGTAAAAGTATTGCCGGTAACAGTATATGTTAAATTTGCATTAGTAGGAAACAGGACGATACCGTTTACTATCCATTCGTTACCATGTCCGGCTTGAACGCTACCTTTGAAGTCGCAGTTTGTGATAGTTGCCTTTTGGGCGATTATACTAACTGCATTCTTTTGCCAGTATTTGGTACCGGTACTTTCGGTTTCAATATTTAAGTTATTCAGTATTACGCCATCTGTTTCAATTGTAATGTTACCTTCGAGAGTAGCCTTTTGACTGGCATTGACAGAAGTCAACTTAATCGCTTTTGTTATCTGCAAAGGTGATTCTAATTTGTATGTAACCGGCAATAAATTGATTGTCGCATTGGGGGTGGCTTTTTCTATCTGTTCTTTCAGCGATTTGGCATCGGTTGCCATAGGCGATCCTTCGTCATCGACTGTCACCCACTTGCTATCGACGTATCCTTCCTGATATTGACGATATACATTCCCTTTAGATACGGTATATATTTCACCTTTGATTGTCAATTTGTCCATCTCTTGATTTGGAGTTGTTCTGAAAGTTACAACAAGTTTTTCTCCTTCTTTCATCGCAATCCGACAATCATTACCGATAGTGACCGTATTAGTAGTCGGTATGGAGTAGTCTTTTACCTGAGAGAAATGTACATCTTCCTCATACTCTCTACCAAAATCAGCATGGCTCCATCCTAAAGAAACTACTGCTCCTCCTGCTTCATTCGCTCCATTTGTACAATTGAGTTCCGAATTGGTGACGGTTACTACGTTATTATAGGAACGGATATCCAATATTGCTGAATATTGAGGGGTAATTTGATTGTCACCAACCGCTGTTAGCGTACTGTTTGTAATTGTAGCACTAATACCATTGTATTTTTCCTGCAAAACTATTACTCCATAGTTTTCATTAGAAAGTATCTTACTTATCAATGTAGCATTATTAACAACTATTTCTGTTCCAGTAGAGGCAATGTCCCCTTTTGGGCTACTTAACCCTCCGTTAGCTGTTGTCATAATGGCCGCCCATCCCTGTATAGTACCACCCTCAATACTTATCTTTTGTTTTTCATTACAAAGACTGATTGCATAGTAAGTTACATCTATATTTGTACTCTTTGTATAGACTTGCGCACCAACGCTTAATATATTAAATCCTCTTTGAGCCTTGTCTATCACACAATTTGTTGCAGTAACAACCGGAGTTTCTGTACCAGATGCAGTACCCACCGTTATTGCTTTATTGTTGATATTATTAGGGGTTAGATGCAATTCCGACAGATTTACTTTTGCTCCATTGGTTGCTGTTATATTCATAATACCGATAATTGTTGTTCCATTTTCCCCGCTTCCTGCTCCAACAATGTCGATCGCTCTGTCGATAGTCAGGTCTGCGGTATAGTTTCCCTTTGCCAGGGTGATGGAAGAAACGCTCTCGTCTGCAACTGCTTTCTTCAATTCCTCGCTTGTCGATACCATACTTTTTCCGGCAACAAACTTAACCGATGGTACTTTCCATGTAGTTGTGTAACTATCTCCAAAGCTGAATGAATTGAAGATAATTCCTTTTACATAAGACATTTTGCAGCCCGGTGCATCATAGCTGTTGACTTCTACATTATTAATATATTGTATGATCTTTCCGTTCTGATAGCTTATTTTTATCGTATAAGTACCGGCAATAACAGGTATGTTTTTATCGGCAGGGATATCTTTCCACTCCCCGTCACCTGTCGATACCCAGTACTGCCATCCTTTTGTATGGGTATTGTTGTCGATATTAAATTGCAGGATCGACCAATCAGCGTTCACCCCCTTTTCATTGAAGACATTTAGCCATAAAGATGTTCTTACACCATTTCGTGTTAATAACTCGTCGGTTAACTTCAACTGTGTTTCGACAACCCAATTGTCGGTCATGGTCATATTGGTTTGTGTTGTCTTTCCATGCCATGAAAACCAGTTGTCATGGGGTTCAGTTTTCGTAGAGAATGTGATCCAGTCGCCTGAGATATTCCAGCTTAGAGGTTCTGTCCGGTCATTTTCCCAACTTCCTAATGTACAGGATTGATAGATAGGAGATGTTTGCGCCCATCCGCTATTTGTCGTTACACTTAGAATAACGGCAAATACTGTTAGTAATATTTTATTCATTTGCTTGTATCTTAATAATAAATATAAATTTTCTATACTCGTTTGAGTTGTAATCAATAAGGTTACATAAAACAGGGTTCTTCTCTTTCGTTTCTTCTTATTTCATAGGCAATACAACTTGAGCTCCATCAATTCCCGGAGTGGATGGTTATAAAAATAAAAGAAGGCGCAGGAACTGTTGAATATATCTTATAGTGAGGCCTTCGACTGCCCTAATTGCTGATATAAACAACAGCCCACGCCCTTTTATCTTGTCTATACGCATGACTGGCATGAGTGTACATAACAAGGAAAGGTACGTGAGCGTTCAATTGTCTATTATCCAGCAATTATGAAAGTGTCGAAGTTTCACTATAAGGATAATATCTTTAAACGCTTCTCGTAATCAATAAGATGCACAACCATGTATCGCTATACTAGTGTGCAGGAGCAAAAGTAGAGAGAAGCATCCGGTTATGCAAACAAAAGTGAAACATTTTTATACATCCATTGAAAACAAGGAAGCGATGGTATAATCATTGCTTTGGCCAAACAATAGAATAAACAGGTGTATTTATCAGAAAAAGTAAACCGATAATATTTATTATATATATTTTGAAAAAACAACTATCATACTATCACGATTCTACTTTATACCATAATAATCAATATTTACAGAAGTGATGGTTACTGTTTTTAACTATCACTCATCTATCACCAACTATCACTTGACTTATCCAGAAAAACAATACATGCCTGTCTTTTTACACAAAGTATACTACTAATTATCAGAGATATAGTTATAAATACCGCTTGACACCCGGGTCACAACCACCCTGATACCCGGGTGTTAGCATCGTCAACATGGGGGTGTAAAACAGGTTGAAATGGGGGTTTTGGAAACAATTAGTAAGTATTTTATTAAAAAAAACCTACCTATTCAGTGGAAATATATAAGGGGAAGATGAATATACAGATGGAAAGAATCTCCTTTTAACGATGTTTTTGAGAGGTAAAAACGCTGTCAATAAGTTAATATACAGTTAAAACAAGGCATTTTGTGATAGTTAGTGATAGATGAGTGATAGTTGAAAACAGCTACCATCACTATCACAATACTTGATTATTATAGCGCAAAACAAATTCGTGATAGTATGATAGTTAATTTACCGAAACAATATAGTAAGCAGGCTTATATCCATAAAAAAAGCATCCCTTGCGGAATGCTTTTTTATATGCATTTAAATATTTGATAAATATCTAACTTATTGTGCTTGTGCAGGTTCTTCTGCCGGAGCTTCTTCCGGTGCAGTAGCCGGTTGTTGAGCAGTACCGAAGTTAGGAGCTACCGTGTTCGGATCGATTGTTACTGCTTCGTTTACCTGTTTTTTGATTTCAGATTGAGTGGTTGTTGTTGCTCTGGGAATGAATGCAGTAATAACGATACTGCAAACGATAACGAAACCTGCCAGGCCCCAAGTTGCTTTTTCCAGGAAATCTGTGGTCTTACGTACACCCATAATTTGGTTAGAAGAAGAGAATCCTGAAGCCAGACCTCCACCTTTTGAGTTCTGAATCAGTACTATCAGAATCAATAGTAATGACGCAATCAGGATCAAAATAGAAATAAATACGTACATTTTAGTTTTATTTTTTAGTGTTAATAATCAATTTTTCCAAAAATCTTATTTGGTCTGCAAAGTAAGCATTTTTTTCTGGATAATTCAAATATAAGTTTTTAATAATTTGCAACGCTTTCTCATACCGTTTCTGTTTAACATAAATATGTGCTAAAGTCTCGGTAAAATAAGAATCATCATCCAGAGAGCGAGCCTGTTCCTCCTCTTCCGGTTTCAGGGCGGAAGATTGCCCTTCTTCACCCGGTTCGAGGTTGATACCAAAACCACTTCCTGGTGCCCGCTGTTCATCATTTTTAATAAATGAATCGATCAGATCGTGATGCTGTAATTTAACAGACGATTCTTCCTCCTCTTGCGTTTCGGAATCTTTTGTCAAAGACCAGTAAATATAATCCGATGATACGGATGGTTGGAATAGTAATGTCGGCTCTGAAGCTTGTTGCTCTCCTTCACCCTCACGGTCGGCAAGAAAGGCTTCAATCAGAGAAAAGGCGTCGGCCGTTTCTGCTTCTTCGCCCGACGCAGTTTTAAGATGCATGCCGTAACGTTCCCCTTCAATTAATGTAAACAATTTTTTCCTGTCCGGTATATAGACAGCCATTTTCCTTAGTTCGGCAGCAAAACGCATATCATTCAATACAGCCAGATTCTTCAGATAAAGCATCCGTGCTATATGAAAATAAGGATATTCGTCCACTATCTGCTTCAGTTGAGGAAGTGTCTCCTTTGTCAGCAGAGAGGGATTTTCTATCAGTTGATATAAATCTGCCGCTTTCATAATCTACCAGTTTGCTACTGTCGCATTATAAATCTGATCTACAATTTCTTCTATAATGAGCGGTACATATTCAGGTTCTACATCCTGCAGCATTCGTGTCGCATCAAATTCCTGATAAGCAGAGAAAGTCTGCTCGAAATCTTCATCAGGATTTGTCCGGTTTGAATAACGCACACGTACCGTAATGGTCAATTTGGTTTGTGAAGACCAGGCATCCTCCTTGACAGCCATCGGTGTCAGTTGATAACCGGTGATCTCACCCTCGAGCTCCAGGTCGCCGTTATCATTGACCAGCTGAAGACGTGTTTGACGAATGTATATATCCTTCAGTGCCTCGGTAAACTCCTGCGAAAGCTGCGGATAAACCAAGGGTGCCTGGTTGGGAAAATCTTTTATCGTGATGGTTTTCACCTTCGTATAGTCGATAGAAGCTCCATTGAACTTGTACGAAATGGAACAGGCTGTCAGCACCAATCCTATCGACAGGCAAAGCCAGATCACATTTTTCTTAAACATATTATTCCAAATTATATTCTTTAATCTTTCTGTAAAGTGTACGTTCCGAAATTTTCAGATCAGCAGCAGCATTCTTACGGCGGCCGTTATGCTTTTCCAGTGCTTTACGGATCATTTCTTTTTCCACTTCTTCCAGTGACAAGGTTTCTTCCTCTTCTACTTCTTCCACTTCCTGGATAGAAGAAGAATGAACCGGATGGATAGGATGTGCATAGGTTGTATCTTCTGCAACAGGCATCTGCATCTTTCCTCCCATAATATCGTGAACCAGCTTTTTCAGATCGTTTACGTCTTTCTTCATATCGAAAAGAACCTGATAAAGGATCTCACGTTCACTATTGAAAAACTTCTGATCGTTATCCTGCTGCTTAACCAATACCGGATATTTTTCCACATTCAGATCAGGAAGATACAAACGTAAAACATCTGCCGTTATATCACGGTTCTCTTCAATCACAGAAATGCGC
Source organism: Parabacteroides timonensis (assembly GCF_900128505.1). NCBI lineage: Bacteria > Pseudomonadati > Bacteroidota > Bacteroidia > Bacteroidales > Tannerellaceae > Parabacteroides > Parabacteroides timonensis. The sequence continues at coordinate 1,379,218 of NZ_LT669940.1, read as the reverse complement.
TCTGTTATATTCTTCAGTTCGCGGACGTTACCCGGCCAGCGGTACGAAGTAAGCAACTGACGTGCTTCATCATCCAAACGGATGGGTGGCATACGATATTTCTCTGCACAATCACCCGCAAATTTACGAAACAAAAGAATTATATCTTCCGGACGTTCTCGTAAAGGGGGAATCTGAATAGGAACAGTATTCAAACGATAATACAGGTCCTCACGGAATTTCCCATCGGCAACAGCCTGTATCAGATTTACATTCGTAGCAGCTACAATCCGCACATTTGTCTTCAACACTTTGGAAGAACCGACCTTAATAAACTCTCCTGTTTCAAGCACACGCAACAAACGGGCTTGTGTTGGGATAGGTAATTCCCCTACTTCATCCAGAAAGATCGTACCACCGTCGGCCACTTCAAAATATCCTTTCCGGTCTGCCAATGCTCCTGTAAAAGAACCTTTCTCATGTCCGAACAATTCCGAGTCAATTGTTCCTTCAGGAATAGCACCGCAGTTTACGGCTATATATTGTCCATGTTTACGCGGACTGTTCTGATGTATAATCTGTGGAAATGTCTCCTTACCGACACCACTCTCACCGGTAATCAGGACAGATAAATCTGTCGGGGCCACCTGAAGAGCCACATCGATAGCCCTGTTTAGGCCCGGGCTATTTCCTATAATTCCAAAACGTTGCTTTATTTGCTGGACGTCTAGCTTAATCATCATATCTATTGAATATCTGTAATTATTTCAGTTTGTCTGCCAAAATTACAAATCTTAATTCAAATTCCAGCTATCCGAAGTAGATTCTATCTGCGGTTTCTCATTTTTTAGCACCATAAGTCTTGTTGAACAAGAACTCAGCAAGTGCCGTATCATCGGTAAATTTCTTTATTTCTTCCGGAGAGATAGGTTCACCGACATATACATCGACAGTTTTTCCTCTTTTATTAAAAGCTTCTGCCGGAATACGCAAAGTACGAATCTTCCAACTTATGCTTCCCAGCCAATAAAAGAAACGGGAATTAAGAAAGTCGAAATAGACAGGATAAACAGGCACGTTCGCTTTTTTTATCAACCGGATCACACTATGCGTCCAGGGTAAATCGTGGATCGCTTTATCCTGCTTATTATAAAAAGAGATAGCTCCTGCAGGGAAAAAGCCCATAGGATGACCTTCTTTAAGTCGCTGTAAGGAATAACGGACACCATTGATATTTGCCGGATTCGGCCCGTTACCTGTCGAGTCCGGCATGACCGATACAAAATTATCCTGCATGGCTCCGATCTTAGTCAGGACACCGTTTACCATCACTTTAAAATCAGGACGACGGGACGCCATTATATCGATCAACATAATGCCGTCTACCGATCCGATCGGATGGTTGGAGATTGTGATAAATGCACCTTCTGGTAAATGATCCAGTATTTCCGCATTATGCAGGTTATACTTGATATCGATCAGCGGATCACTCAGAAGCGCAGATGTAAATGCAGAACCGCGCAGATGACAATTATTGGCATGTACCCTGTTTACTTTATCAACACTTAACCCTTTAATCAATAATTTGCCCAGGAAGGTGCCTATACGGCTTTTGAAGAACGGGGCAGCTTCCTGCAAATCATTAATGTCTACTACGCTCTTTTTCATACTTTGTATTTATTCTATAAACGATGCACACATCTTTTCATGTTTATGCATAGCCAATAGCAAGACTATGTTCAACACGATTATTTCATACAGGAAATAAATCCAGACTTCACCTATCAACACCACAATGAACATAACAATTGTACGTCCGTTAAATGTCAGTAGATCTATATAACGCATCAATTCACGACTTTGTTTACGGAAAGCCACCCGCACGTTTTCCGGAATATCATCCCCGTACTTGGCATGCAGGCTATGCAGCATACGCTGCAAAGCAGGAGTCGCCTTTACCTGAAGTAAAGTATATCCCCTGTAAAGGAAATAAAATGTTTTGTTGATTCCCATCTTCATCTCTTTGTGCCGGGCTATAACCTGCTCCAATGACTGAAACTCGGCACCCTTATCCTTGCTGATAAAATAAAGATGAAGCGTTTTATAGTAGTCGGTAATATTTGCTTGTACCAAATGGGAAAGTCCGGATAAGACAGCTAAGGCAAAGAACCAGTGTGTTCCGTAATCGTGTGATAAACGTAAAGCGAACCCAACATAGATAGATGCAAACCAGATATCACCGGCAAACCCGTCCAGTATTCGTCCGATAGCCGATTTTATACCTGTCAGGCGAGCCAACTGACCGTCTACACAATCCAGGATATTGGCAAAAATCAATAATAATATACCACAAATATTATAGACCAGATTATCATGATAAAACATAAAACCAACGGCCGCCCCAACAAATATAGAAATTACCGTTACCATATTCGGGGTAATTCCTGTGCCACGCAACATACGAGCTATACGGAAACCTATCGGACGGTAGAATGCCCGATCGACAACATTTTCTGTTTCTATCGATTTCAGCGATGCTTCGTATTCCTTATCCAAATTACTCATCTATCTATTATTTATACGAATAACCGCCGTCTACAACGACCACTTCGCCATTAAAATAACTATTTTCAATTAACATCTTATATACTTCGGCTAGCTCTTCCGGATCACAAAAACGACCGAGAGAAACCTTATTTTCTATATTCCGACGTATCTCTGCCGGTTTGGTTTTCTGCCATTCCGTATCTACAAATCCGGGAGCCACTGCATTCACACGCAACTCATAAGGCGTAAGAAACTTAACCAGATTTTTCACAAGGGCATGTACGGCACTTTTTGTTACACCGTAAGCCAAAGACACCGAATGAGGTTGAATTCCCATAAGAGAGCCGGTAAATACGACACTCCCTCCCTTATTTATGCGTCCGACAATGCGTTGCAGAAAGAATACAGGAAAATGTACATTGGCAAAAAATACCCGTTCCCAATCCTCCAGTGACAAATTTTCAAAAGAGTCACGACAGGTAAGACCGGCATTAAAGACCACTGCATCAAGCTGCAAATCTCTTTCCTGCAAATAAGTATATATTTTTTCTATGGAATCTTTGTCTGTTACATCAGCCTGCAATACAAACACTTTTATTTGTAATTGCTGCTGCAATTCCTCTCTGGTATGTTCTGCAGTATTCGGATCGGAAGCATAAGTAAGCACAAGGTTATACCCGGCTTTACCTAAACAGAAAGCCACCGCTTTACCTATACCTTTCGTACCACCGGTAATTAAAGCATATTTTTCCATGAGTCTTTTTTATTCCTCCCCTTTGCCTTTTACAGTTGCAGGTTTAGCATGTCGTTGATATTTCAGATTTTCCTCATAAGAGTCATGGATCGTTTTCTTCAGGTTAGAAGAAGACACTCCTGTTCCGTAAGGGAAATAAAAGACCTGCACACCCAAATCTTTCAGATAATCATATTTACCGAACCAGTCGTCACCCACAACAAATGCATCGATATTCAGTTTTTTTACTATCTCCGTATGATCCAAAGTATGTTGCGGTATCACAATATCAGGCGTTTTCAATGCTTCAATGATCTGAAGACGTTCATTAAAAGGAATAATAGGATTTGCCTTATAAGAAGAGACCAGTTCATCCGTACTTACACCTACAATAAGAATATCAGCCAGACTACGGGCATAATTGATCATCCGCAGGTGATTATAGTGGAACATATCAAACGTTCCGGAGGTATATACGATCGTTTTATCTTTAAACATAATTCATGTTGCAATTTGAAACCACAAACTTACGTAAACTTTTCCTATCAAAAAAAGTTTGAAGTCAAAAAGCGTAAATTATTGAGGGCATACATCCGTATCATCGTCCTCCTTGGTAAGATCCAGCTTTTCATTGTCGCCTCCTTTATCAAAATATTGTTTACGAAGCGGATTGGCTGTTGCTTCACGATAGATCAACCGATTCTGATAAATATCCAGAGCGGCATACAAAGCCTGGCGGAAAGACTCTTCCGAAGCTAAATTCTGTCCTGCGATATCATAAGCAGTACCGTGTGCCGGAGAAGTACGTACCACAGACAAACCGGCCGTATAATTAACTCCGTCGTCCATCGCCAGAGTCTTGAATGGAGCCAGTCCCTGATCGTGATACATAGCCAGGACACCGTCAAATTTATCATACATCTGCGAACCGAAGAATCCATCGGCGGCATAAGGTCCGAAAGACATTACACCTCTTTTCTCTGCCTCTTGCATTGCCGGAATAATGATCGTTTCCTCTTCTTTTCCCAGCAGGCCGTCGTCTCCGGCATGAGGATTTAAAGATAATACGGCAATACGTGGCTTTACGATTCCGAAATCCTGCTTGAGCGATTGATTGAATATACGCAATTTCGACATAATATCCTCCACTGTTATCCTGGATGGAACTTCCGACAGAGGAATATGTCCGGTCACCAAAGCAACCCGCAAACTATCCTTCATCAGGATCATCAGGGCTTTCCGGCCTACTCCGCCAAAACGTTCTTCCAAATATTCCGTATGACCCGGAAAATGGAACTGGTCATTTTGTATATTATGCTTGTTGATCGGGGCTGTCAGTAAAACATCGACAGCACCACGTTTCAGATCTGCGACTGCGGCTTCCAGCGACAAAAAAGCAGCTTCACCGGCAATAGTTGTCGACTGTGACAACTCGACCTTTGTCTCGTCATCCACACAGTTAATAATATTAACGCGGTTAACACCGGCATCCTCTGCCTGAGAGATAATATTCATATTCACAGGGGGCAACTCCAATGCTTTCCGGTGATAGGCGGCAATCTTTGACGAACCGTATATGATCGGAGTACAAAGTTCTGCTACCCTGGCATCTGAGAATGTTTTCAATATCACCTCATATCCGATGCCATTTATATCTCCGTGGGTAATGCCCACCTTTATCAATCGTTCTTCCATGTACTATGTTTGTTTATTTCTTATTTTCAGGAATATCCAGCTTTTCATCTACGGACTTGTTAAATTCACCCGGCAGACGAAGGGTATACAATGCAGCCTCTATACGACGAATGAAATTACGTTTATCCGTCTCCGGGGCAAAAACAAAACCTTCGGCCACAACGACCCGGTTGTTTTTTTCATCCAGGCGGACATGGCTGACAAACGGGCCACCCATCATATCACCGACCATTTTCCATAAACCACGTAACACGCCACAATACTGTCCATTCACTGTTATCGGCGTGTAACTTACATCGGCACGTGTTTCGGTTGCCATATAAGATTCAGGAAAAGCTCCCGGCAAATTTTTTTTCAGAACAGAATCGCGTTTAGCGATCAGATATTCGGCCGTAAAGGTGTTCGGATCCGTATAAGGGAATGTATATACGATTAAATCCGTACGCCCGGTATTCGCGTTATTAGATGCCCAAAAGAAATCAGTCGTATCGCGATAATAAGTCATATTGGCAGGAGCATTCAGCATCAGGTCATGGTTATTTTTAAGGTTTTCCATAACAACCGCACTATAATCTTTCTGCAACTGATCCATGGCACGATTCATTTCCGTCTTCACGAAGAAATCCACCAACGCCTTCGGATGTGCATCCATATATTCGATGATAGCTTCCGGAGAGGGAGCATTCAATGTTACAACGACCTGCCCTTTGGCCCAACGGTCATTTTCATAACTTACGGAAGCTTTCGTATAAATAGCAGGATCGATATTTACGATCAGAATATTACGAACATAAGTCAATAACCCATCGAATTGAGAAGGATCCACATAAGTTATTTTTAATGCGGGTTCAGATTGAGGAAGTCCCGGGACATCGGAGGTCAGCTCTTTTTTAATAGCCGTTCCCGAAGGGCCATCCCAATTTGCTTTTTTCATTACAACAACGACTTCATAAGCAAGTCCTGTAGCCCGTTTTCCAACCGGCCCAGAGCTACATGATCCCAGCAATACCAGAAACATGAATAAGCTAATCAGTAAAGAAATCTTTTTCATACCCATTCGTTTTATTACACAAATATAATTCTTTTCTTTTAAATGACTTGTCATCTATCCCTTTTGTTGTTTTTTAGCGGTGGACAACATTCCGCAAGCAGCAAATATATCTTCCCCCCTGGAAGCCCGAATCGTACAGATTATTCCGGCATTATTCAATATATCGCGAAAAGCTTCCATCTTTGCCAAATCCGAACTCTCCAACGGGACATCGGGTATAGCATGAAAACGGATCAGGTTTACCCGGCAATCCAAGGTATCTAATAAACAAATCAATGCTTTAGCATGTTGCGGACTATCGTTTAAATTTTTAAAAACAATATATTCGAATGACACCCGGCGCTGGTGTGAGAAATCATATCCCTTTAGTAATTCGATGATGCTTTGTGCCGGATAAGCTTTTTCCACAGGCATTAACGACAATCGCTCTTCATGATAAGGAGAATGCAGGCTTACGGCCAGATGACAGTCGCTCTCCTCCAGGAACCGTTTCAATCCTTTGGCAACGCCGATTGTCGAAACAGTTATCCTTTTAGGACTCCAGGCATATCCATATGAAGCAGTCAGGATCTCAAGAACTTTAAAAAGTTCGTCCACATTATCCAACGGCTCTCCCATTCCCATAAAGACCAGATTCGTCAAACTGTCGGATTCCGGTAGAGATTGTATCTGATTCAGTATCTGATTCGCTGTAAGATTCATTGTAAAACCCTGTTTTCCCGTCATACAGAACAGACAATTCATCTTACATCCGACCTGGGAAGAGACACACAAGGTTGCACGATCGTCTGTTGGGATATAAACAGCCTCGACAAAGTTACCGGTACCGGCAGCAAACAAATATTTTATCGTTCCGTCTACCGACTTCATACAATCTACAGGCGAAACGGCACCTACTTCAAAAGACTCTTCCAGCTGTGTCCGTTTGGCAGCCGCAATATTAGTCATTTCAGCGATAGAGGTTACTTTCTTCTTATATAGCCAGTCAGCCATCTGTTTAGCTGCGTAACCGGGTAATCCGGCCTCAGCAGCCACCTCTTTCAGTTCGTTCAGCGTCATGCCCAACAATCGTCTTTTCTCTTGCATTGTTTTATTTATATAACGATTAATCCGGCACAAAGATAAAAAAAGCTGCCGGACTTTTCTGAATAAGTCCGGCAGCTTTCTATTAAAGGTATAGTTATTACCTTTTGTTATCTTTATTTCAAATTAGAAGAAACGTACGCGGTTATCTTCTACTTCAGCTTTGTTCACCAGTGACTGGATAGCCTGGAATCCGAAACGATAAGCGTTAGAAGCATCTAATGTGCGGATTTCTTCAGCTTCATTGAACTCTTTAGCATCTTTGTTTCTGTCATATACTTTGAATACATATACGCCATTGTTTCCAACTACAGGTTCGCTCAACTGACCGACTTCTGCAATAGAAACCATTGCATTCATTTTCGGTTCTACACCAATACCGGCAATACGGCGTGTTCCAAAGTTGATAAACTTAACAGAGTCAACTCTTGAACCCATTGCATCTGCATAAGCATCAACAGATGTCAGATTTTTAGCTTTCAGATCGGCTGCGATCTTTTCACCCTTCTTCTGAGCAGCTATCTCAGCTCTCAAAGCCGGAGTAACAGAAGCAACTGAACGGTAACCTTCTTTTAAAGTACCTTCAACACCTGCAATAACAAACTTATCGTCACATTCGAATATCTCAGAGATTTTACCTTTATCGTTCTGGAAAGCCCAACGGATTACCGGACGAGAATTTTTAATACTTCCCAAAGTCTGATTGTCAGCTGTTACAGTTACACCAGAGATCAGGTTATAACCAGCTTCTTTAGCTGCTTCATCCAACTTAGCCAGGTCGCTGTTCTTTGAAATGAACTGATTCAACTCATTATAAATGTTGCTATAAGTTTTAGAGCTAGGAGATACAGTCATATCGATATCAGCCACCTTATACTTATTCACATTATTAGTTTTTTCAGTAACCTTTACCAAGTGAGTTCCGTATAAAGATTTTACCTTTACTACATTATTTACCGGAGTTGAGAATACGGCATTTTTGAAATCGTCGTTTACACCTCTCAGTGCAGTGATTTCTGTAAACCATCCCAGTTCACCACCATTTTCAGCAGCCTGGTCAGCAGAGAATTGTTTTGCCAGTTCAGCAAAGTCACCACCATTTTTCAATACGTTCATCAAGCTATCAGCCAAAACAGTTGTACGAGCTTCGTCACCCGTGTTAGCCAACATGATATGACTTACTTTTACTGAGTCAGGAGCCACTGTCTTGTCAACCAGCTTAAACATTCTGTATTTGTCATTATCGAATACCGGGCCGTAAACAGCACCTACTTCAGCAGTAGTTGCGAACTGCTTCATTTCCGGATCAAAAGCATTTTCAGTGAAGAAAGCATCCATATAAGGAACTTCCGAATTTTCATTTACAATATCAGCAACCTTTTCTGAAGTTTTAAATTCTTCTTTCAAAGACTCGATATCTGCACTAGCCTTGTCATAATCTTCCTGGCTCGGACGAATATCAACAGCGATGTATTTAATAACTTTACCTTCTTTTTGTTTGTAAAGTTCTTTGCGCTGATTGTACAGCTTTTCAATTTCGCTCTTGCTAACATCAACTGTTGAATCAGGAATACTTGCATACGACTGCATAGCATATACGATGTCAGAGTTTTCTGAAACATCATTGAAAGCCTCTTTTGCATCCAGAACGTTTGCAGAAACAGCCTTGCTCAACAAAGTAGTATATTTTTGTTCCAGACGCTGACGTTTGATGTTCTTTTCCCAGAACAGCCAGAAATTACGTGCCTGGATCAACTGTGCCTGCTGGTCTGCAGGATAGTTTGCGATGTTATCGTCATCGATAGTTTTCAGGAAGTTCAACAAAGCAGTTTTGTCGAATTGTCCGGTCTGCGGATTAACAAACATCTGCATCTGTTGGATCATCGGTGAAATGTTTTCACCCTGAACCATATCAAACAGTTCTTCCGGGCTAACCTGCATTCCTAATTTATCAGTTGCTTCATCCAATACAACTTCCTGTACCATCGCATCGAATACTGACTGACGGATCTGATTCATATATTCCTCAGGAAGACTGCTCTGACCAGACTGCATTTTATACATCTCGGTCATTTCGTCAATACGTCCCTGATAATCTTGAATTTTAATTACTTCCCCGTCAACCTTAGCAACTCTCTCCTGAGATTGTCTGAAATAAGTAGAACCGGAGTTCAAAAAGTCTCCAATGATAAAAGCGAACAGCGCCAAACCCACAACGAGTACGAGCAGTCCTGCTTTGCTTCTGATTTTTTCCAGCGTAGCCATTTATCGTTATTTATTTTTAAAGTTTATATTTTACAGTTTAAGGGCACGAAGATACGAAAAAAAGGATTTGTTACATCTTTTATTCTGTTTTTTTTCATTAACCACCTACTTTCATTCGTACAAGTTCTATTTTTGTAGCTGTAACTTTTATTATTTTGAATGTATACTTATCAATTACGATTGATTCATTCAATTTAGGAAATTTTTGATAGAAATGTAAAATATACCCGGCAATCGTCACATAGTCGTCCGACTCCGGAAGCTCCAGGTTGAACTTCTCATTTAACGAGTCGATCTCCATACGACCGGATATAAGATACTCGTCATCCGCCACCTTGCGGGCAACGTACGACTTCATGTCGTGTTCATCTTCAATCTCTCCGAATATCTCTTCCACAAGGTCTTCCAAAGTCACAATTCCGGATGTACCACCAAACTCGTCTACTACGACAGCCAAGCTTTTCTTTTCCTGCATTAATATTTTCATCAGTTTATTCGCAGCCATCGTTTCCGGCACAATGGAAATATCTTTTATATTCTGTGTCCAATCTTCCGGGTTCTTAAACAATTCCGAAGAATGGATATAACCTATAATATCGTCTATATTTTCGTTATATATCAATATCTTCGACAAACCCGTCTCAATAAATTTAGAACGGAGTTCCTCTATATCGACAGTCGTATCGCAAGCAACGATCTCTGTTCTAGGAACGATACAATCGCGTAACCGCACATTTGAGAAGTCCAGGGCATTCTGAAATATCTTCACTTCCGTATCCATATCCGAATTGGACGGGGCATCATCGATACTTTGTTGTATGAAAAAGTCCAGATCCACTTTTCCCAGCGTACGGGCCGTAGAACCTGACACATCCTTTACCCCCACCAGCTTTAAGATCAGATATGAAACAAGGGCGGAAAACTTGGAGATAGGATATAAGATAATATATATAATGAATAGAGGAACCGAAAACAGGTTCAGTGAAAAGTTGGGATTCAGCTTAAAAACCGTTTTCGGAATAAACTCTCCTGTAAATAAAATCAAAAGGGTTGAAATGATCGATTGTACGAATACGATCAGAGCTTCATTGTCTACGAACCTTGCAATGAATGGCTCCAATATAATTGCCATCTGCAAACCATACACAACCAATGCAATATTATTGCCGACCAGCATCGTAGAAATAAACTGGTTCGGATTCCGGTAAAAGATATCCAGTATCTTCCCGGCTAGAGTTTTATTCTTTTTATCCAGTTCGTGCCGCAGCTTGTTCGAGGAGATAAATGCGATCTCCATCCCTGAAAAAAAAGCTGAGAAAGCTAATGATATTAATATGTACGTCAATGCATTCACACTAATCTTTTTTTATTGAATCGGCCTTTGCCACATCCACAACCGTCGAATCGGAAGCTGTATTCACTCTCGACGAGTCACGAGGCGTTTCGTTTACAGGGAAAGTCCCTTGCGAATTAAATATCTTATACTTCGTCATATTTTGATTAGACTCAAAACCAATACCTGTAATAACCTTCTCTCCTTCCTGCAACTCAAAATATTCATCCGTATGAATTTTATCTTCCTTCTGGTCGATAAACAGTATTGAAGTATCTAATCTCTTTCCTTCCAGGCTTAATATGCTCACATGACCAATCAGTTTATATAATCCTTTCTTGTCCCAATAGTAAGCAGTATCAGCCTTTACACTAGCTTCTACATTAAATAAAGAATCAAATTTTTCCACATAAACACCTTGAGGAAAATAAGAATGAGGCTCCTGAGCCTTACCAAATACCAACCACTCCTTCGCTTTCAGCCGATAACGAGTAATCCCCGAGTCGGAGATCAAGCTGGTGGCATCAGTGGTTCTCATAGTATAAGTATTTTCCGGATCGAATGTAACTTCGACCACTTCTTTATTTTCTTTCCCACAAGACGCCATAAATAAAAGAAGCATAACAACCACCACGAAGGTAGTTGTTATGCTATATTTTCCCGTTTTACAAAGAAAACGCGTTTCAGTCATAATTATCTGATTGTTGTGCGTTCTCCGATCCAACCACCAACAGTGAATTGTTTACCCTTTTCCAGATCCGGGTGCATAAATACTTCTTCTGTAGAAGGCAGGTGAGCACGATAGGTACCAATTAATTTGTTTGCTTCATCTATACAACTTTCATCAACTTGTTTTGCTTTTTCAAACTTGTCGATAGCAGCATTGTAAGCAGCTCTTGCCAATACACCGTCATTCGGGTATACGGTCTTTACTGTTGCAGCATACATTTGTCCGATCAGGATATAAGGCTGTCCGTAGCTTGAATTGGTAGAAGCGGCCTTCAAAGCATATTCTCTTGCTTTAGAATAGCTCTTCTGGTCATAATTAAGCAAAGCGATCATATAATAGTCTTCAGCTTTTGAAGAAGGATCTGTTTCCATATTGGCAGCTTCTTCGAAATACTTGATAGCTTTATCATAATCTTTGTTTTTTACAGCCTGTTTTGCAATACCGATAGCAGCATCAGCACTCGGTTCGAGTTGATAAGCATAACCGGCAGCAGCAAAGAATGCATCGATTTCCTGACAACGAACACGTCTCAGTAAAGTTACAATCTCTTTCAAAGCAGCCAAATCATTTTTGCTTTCTTCCACTTTAGGAGCGTAAAGATTTTGCAGTGTTTCGCAATCGGCAGCACCACTATTAGCAAACGCACCGTTTACACTTGTTTTAAATGTAGTCAGGTTGTTTACTTCTTTTTCGTTGTTAGCAGCTTGTGCAGCCTGCAACTGAGCATCCAAAATTTTTGAAGCTTTCAGATAATCTTCTACATACTGACCTTTGTGATTAGGGTCGTCTGCCATCATCTGATAAGATGCGAACATATATAAAGAAACACCTAATGCTTCAGTTTTGTCACCAAATTCATTGATAATTTCACCTAACCAATTGTAGAGTTTCTTATAATCGGCTTTGTCACCCATCTGCTGGATATAATCCTGTGCTTTACGAGAAATGATCCAATCTTTTCCGTAACGTCTGTCGTCACCGAAATATTTCACACGTTTGTCGTATACGGCCATCAGGTCGTCAACCAAAGCAGCTTTCTTAGCTGGATCCTTTTCATTAGCGATCTTCCACGCCATAATCTTCACACCATGCAAATAAATATCCTTTGTTGCAGCAGGACATTCATCGTACACAATTTTCCAAAAATCATAAGCGTCCTTAAAATTTCCTGCTTTCGCATAAGGAACGAACAAGCTGATATTGGTAATACAACGGATACTGTCTTCACCAGAACCGAACTGTGTACCATTATCTACTCCTTTCTGTGCATGAGCGCCAAATGCTCCTAAGGAACATGCAGCGGCAATCAATAATACCTTTATTTTCATATCTGTTTTTAATTTAAGTTAGCAATTTAAATTATTCAACTTTTTTCTTCCAGAACCACATTTCGTTAAATGTGTAGTTAACAGTAAAACGGAAATACTGTTCGTCAATCATGTTCACACCTCCAGGCTTAATCTTTGTGTATTCAAAAGACACATTTATCAGAGAACGGTTATCAATCAACGGCAATCCCATACCAACGCTTACTCCATACTCATTATACCCGTTACCTTTATAGGCAGGATCTTCATTTTCATTATTTATCATCAGATAAGAATTGCTGTAATGGGCACCTGCACGATATCTTACCCGGCTGAAAAAATTACGATTCTGAGCATTCGGTATAAACTCACCACCGGCAGCTACACGTACACGATTCTTAAAGTTATTATCCGAACTGTAGAAATGAGCCTTACCCCATGTTTCGTACAATACATCCGCAGCCAATGTCAATTTATCCTTTTTTACGTAAGAGGCACCAAAACCGAATGAATTCGGAATATCATAAGCCTGGTTTTTCAGCGTATCGGAACTGATAACCTCCGAAGCTCCATTATCGGTATACTTTACAGACGTATTGGTATACGTTGAATGCAACCGTTTTTTCGGTGAAAATGTCAAACCCAGAGTTACCTCTTCAGTTTTACTGATCGGGTGTGTATACTGCACTCCGAAATCCATTTTCAAATCCCGCACTTCCAGATTCTGACTCCGATTCGCATTGTATGTATTACCTGTACCTACAATAGAATACTGTTCGTGCTTAATATTGCCAAAAAAGTATCCGAAATTTGCTCCTACTGAAAGACGCTTCTTCCATATATCTATAGACAATCCTACATACAAATCGTTTAATCCGCCGGAACCATTATATGTTTCCACATAATTCAGATTGGCCTCATTCGTTCTTTGTGCACCGAAACTATACCCTACATACGAATAAGGTAAAAGCCCGACACTCATGGCTAAACGTTTATGTATTGGAAACTGCAAAGCGATATACTCTACATTTCCATTCACATTATTTTGCTTATTGATTCCGTCATCGAACCATGAAAGTTGTCCAGAAGCTCCAAAATCAAACAGAAATGTCAACGAATCCATACAGCTATAAGACGCCGGGTTCATTGGGTTTATCTGTTTCGGCGATCTCAGTCCGACACCAACGCCCCCCATTGCCCGTCCGGCTCCGAATGAACGATCAGCTAATTCACCATACCCAAACCGGGTATAGGGCGAGTTAGTGTTATTTTGTGCCGCTAGCGACAACTGCGTAAATATAAGAATGCTTGCTATTAGTAGCTTATTAATCTTCAACATTATACTCTAAGATTCTGTTTAATCCTGTCAACACTAAATTAATGTCTGCAAAGATGGAGTTTTTTAGCCGTCTTTCAAAATAAAACGAATGACCGCCTGTTAAAAAAACCAAAAGGTTAGGATATTTTATCCGTAACATCTCGATGTATCCATCCATCTCGTAAACAATACCATTTACTACTCCTGCCTGAATAGCACTCTCAGTACTGGTGCCCATAAGGGGGATCTCCTCCTGTTCCGTCACCAAAGGTAGTTTTTTTGTATAAAAGTTCAAAGCTCTGAAACGGGTAGTCATTCCCGGAGAGATATTCCCCCCAAGAAAAGTGCCTGAAGCTTCAATCAATTCATAAGTAATTGCTGTGCCAGCGTCGATGACCAGCAGGTCTTTTCCCGGTTCCAGGTAATTAGCCCCGACAGCCGCAGCCAACCGGTCTTTCCCCAATGTTTCGGGCGTTTCATATTGAACCGTAATAGGCAACCTTACTGTTTCATCCAGAAAGATAAAGCGCTGAAGTTTTCCCCGGAGGTAATCGTTCAGCTCTTCATTTTTGCCTATAACAGTCGACAATATTCCATGTTTAAAATCGTATTTCCCAAAGAGAGACTCCAATTCATCAACATCGAATTTCTTGTACACAAAGGAGGCTTCCATATGCCATCCGTTGTATACCGCAACTTTTGAAGAGGTGTTTCCTTGTTCTATAATTAAATTCACGTGACTGAAATTTTCCGCAAAGAAAAACAAAATTGACGAAATAACATGCATAACCGGAGGATAACCTGCTAAATTTCTTTGAGAGTCCGCCTTTTTCAATAAAGATAAACTAAAAAAAAGAGTACAATCCCGAAAATACTCTACCCGATCAAAACCCGAACTTCCCACATCCTATCCCGACCAGCCGGTGAAGAAATATATCCTACCTCGTGGAGAAATATTCGTTCGACAAAGGTCGGACAGCTGTCTGACACTTGTGGGACAGCTGTTCGAGCCGAGTCAGACAGTTGTTCGACACAGGTCGAACAAAGAAAACATCCGCACCCGGGCAGATTTTCATTCCAAACAGTCCGCTTCGTGCTTACGATGGCTCTTTTAATATCTACAGGAGATGGGAAAACAAAGCCTGCCGCTCGCTTGTTCTATTTACAAAACTAATAAAATAAAAAGTATGGGAATTATAGGTTCGATTATTATCGGTATCCTGGCTGGTTTCCTGGCCGGGAAGATATTAAAAGGGAGTGGATTCGGGTTGATAGTAAACCTGATAGTAGGTATTATAGGCGGTGTATTAGGCGGATGGATATTCGGCCTGCTCGGACTCAGTGTAAACGGAGTGATCGGCAGTCTGGTCATGTCTACAATCGGTGCAATCGTTTTATTATGGATCGTTTCGCTATTCAAAAGATCTTAGATAGGCAGAAAAAAGATAATTGGCGGAGATTTCGTACAGCATATAATATAACCTGTAATGAAATAACCGTCAATTGACCGTTACCAATTGTCAATTAAAAAAATAGCTCTACCTTTGTACGGTAAAACAAATATCGTATGAAAAAAAGTTTGCTTCTGCTTTTCCTGTTCCTTTTGCTGATCCCGGCAAAAGCACAAAACAGATTAAGTGATGAAGCGCAGATCAGCATATTGACGGCAGCTCCATCCAATGATGAAGTATATACTTTATATGGACATACAGCCATACGGGTTATAGATACTTTGCATAAGCTAGATGTTGTATTCAACTATGGTATTTTCGACTTCTCAAAACCCAACTTCGTCTATCGTTTCACGAAAGGGGAAACAGATTACAAGCTGGCTGCATACAATTTCTCACATTATATAATAGAATATCAGATGCGGGGAAGCGAAGTAACCGAGCAGGTTCTGAACCTCACCCCGGAAGAGATCGATAAAATATGGAATGCGCTGATCACCAACGCACAGCCTGAGAATGCCGTTTACCGGTACAATTTCTTTTTCGATAACTGCGCCACTCGGCCGGTTGCAATCGTAGAAGAACAGGTTAATGGGGAAGTCAAATATAACGATCCTCCCAAGCCGCAGACATTCCGCGACCTTATTAATTATTGTACGCGTAGCAATCCATGGCTTACTTTCGGATGCGACCTGGCACTCGGAAGCCCGACAGACCGGGTAGCCACTCCACACGAAATGATGTTCTTGCCTGTATATCTGAAAGACGAATTCGAAAAGGCAACGATCGTCAACCCCGACGGGAGCGAAAGGAAGCTCGTAAAATCAACTACACGCATTACAGAAGAGGTGACAGACGGTGATCAGGGGAATAAAGAGTGGTTCACTCCTATGTTTTGCAGCATACTTATTTTCCTGCTGGTACTGTTTACAACCTATATCGAATGGAAGAAAAAAACATATTTCCGCTTGGTGGATTGTACCCTCTTTCTCCTTGCAGGTGTGGCAGGTACGGTGTTGTTTTTCCTCTGCTTTATATCGACTCATCCCTGCATCTGGCCTAACTGGTCGATCGTATGGTTGCAACCATTCGACCTGGTTGCTGTTATTTTGTTTGCAGTAAAAAAGTTCAGAAAGGCTGCATATTATTATCATTTTATTAACTTTGCGGCGCTTACGCTATTGTTGGCGGGTTGGTATTTCATCCCACAGCATTTAAATATAGCCTTTATTCCGCTTGTCGCCACCCTTTGGCTACGTTCCGGATTCGGTATATACAGAGGGCGGATGCACAATTGAAGATATGGACAATCGAATGAGAAAAATAATAACGTCGCTTATCGCGATCCTGGTAGTCACTAACCTGGAGGCACAACAACGTACCCCCAAGCTGGTGGTTTGCATTACCGTCGATCAACTGAGGGGCGATTATGTAGAATATTTTTACAACACATTCGGCGAACGTGGTTTCAAACGGTTGATGAACGAAGGTCTGGTATACAACAATATCAAATTCGAATTCTCCAATATCGACCAGGCGAGCGCTTTTGCCACCCTATTCACCGGAAGTAACCCTTGCTTTAGCGGTATCAGCGGAGGCAAATACTACGATTTCGATAAGGACAAAGAAGTTTCCATCCTTTACGATGCCGATTATCTGGGAAACTATACCCGCGAGAATTACTCTCCTAAAAAGATGTTCAGCTCCACGATCGGGGACGAACTGAAAATAGCCTCCAAAGGCAGAAGCGATGTCTACTCCATTGCCCCGGACGCAGAAAGTGCAATCCTTTCGGCCGGCCATGCAGCAAACGGTGCTTTCTGGATGGACGATCTGAACGGGAAATGGGCAACGACTACTTATTATAAAGGTATTCCCTGGTATGTAGACCGTTACAACAACGGAACAGAATCGTTATCGGCACGTCTGGATAAGATGATCTGGACTCCGGCCCTCCCTATGGAAAAGTATAATGCTTTCCCTTACGTGCTCGACGAAATTCCTTTTAAATATACCTTTAATGAAAAGACGCAAGACTGTTTCCCGAAGCTGAAAACAACGCCTTTCATTAATAAAGAGATAAACAGGTTAGCCTTGCAGTTCCTTGAATATGGTGCGTTCGGTACGCGAAGTTGTCCGGACATGCTGTCAGTCACCTACTATGCCGGTAACTATAAAGGAACGATGAGTAAGGACTATACCCGTGAAATACAGGACACTTACTATCAACTGGATAAAGACCTGGAACAGTTGCTCGACGCCATCGATAAAAAGATAGGCCTGGCCAATACACTGGTCGTATTTACAGGTTCCGGTTATTATACAAGTGAAGAGGAATATGCCGACGGTTTGCTTATCAATGGCGGTGAGTTCCATCCGAAACGTTGCGTAGCCTTGTTGAACATGTATCTGATGGCCATGTACGGACAGCAAAGTAGTTGGGTGAAAGGGTTCTACAACAACCAAATATATCTGAACCGCAAAGCCATTGAAGATGCTAAACTCGACTTGTCGACCATACAGGATAAGGCGGCCGAATTCTTGATGGAGTTCAGTGGTGTACAGCATGTTACCACCGACAATGCCCTGCGTACCGGCGAATGGAACGAAGGGACTGCCAAGTTCCGTCAGGGAACCCACCACCTGAAACGCGGCGACCTGATCATCGAATTGCAGCCTGGCTGGATCATCAACAACGACAATCCGAAAGAAAAAGTTAAAATAATTCGTAATAACGCAGTAATTACCCCATTGGTATTTATGGGTAACGGTCTCAAACCGGAACATATATACCGTGAAGTGAAAGCCACAGAGGTAGCCCCTACGGTAACCCATGTGCTGAGGATACGGCCACCGAATGCATCCCAGAGTCTGCCTCTTTGGGAGTTGACAACCAAGAAATGACAGATTTTAGTTTGGCATGGAATTTGATAGAACTATATCATTCCGGTGATCAACGAAACCCGATCGTCAACAAATAAACACTTTACGAAATAAAATAAATTAATATACATCATGGGATTTAATGAATTTATGACGAAGCTGTTCGGCAACAAGTCGCAGCGAGACCTTAAAGAAATTACTCCATACGTGGATAAGATCAAGGCCGTATATCCGTCAATCAAAGCTCTCTCGAACGACGAACTGAGAGCAAAAACAGATGAAATCAAACAACGTATTCAGGATTATGTAGCTGCCGAACGTGCTCAGGTTGAAGAGCTTCGCAAAGGCATCGACGATAAAGAACTGGAAGAACGTGAAGCTATCTGGGCCGAAGTAGATAAAATTGAAAAGGCTATTACCGATAAGATGGAAGATGTTCTGGAAGAATCGCTGCCGGAAGTATTCTCTATCATGAAAGAAACAGCCCGTCGCTTTACTGAAAATGAAGAAGTTGTCGTTACGGCGACAGACTTCGACCGCGACCTGGCAACCAAATATGATTTCGTACGCATCGAAGACGATAAAGCAATCTTCCTGAATCACTGGAAAGCCGGTGGTAACGAAATTACCTGGGACATGGTTCACTACGACGTTCAGTTGTTCGGTGGTGTCGTTCTTCACAAAGGTAAGATCGCAGAAATGGCAACCGGTGAAGGTAAAACATTGGTGGCAACCCTCCCGGTATTCCTGAACGCTTTGACCCGTAACGGTGTACACGTAGTAACCGTGAACGACTACCTGTCAAAACGTGACTCGGAATGGATGGGACCGCTTTATATGTTCCACGGACTTTCCGTAGACTGTATCGACAAACACCAGCCCAACTCCGACGCCCGTCGCGCCGCTTACAACGCAGATATCACCTTCGGTACAAACAACGAATTCGGTTTCGACTACCTGCGTGACAATATGGCGATCAGCCCGAACGACCTGGTACAACGCAAACACAACTACGCCATCGTCGATGAGGTCGACTCCGTATTGATCGATGATGCCCGTACTCCGTTGATCATTTCCGGTCCGATCCCCCGTGGCGAAGAACAGTTGTTCGAACAGTTCCGTCCGAATGTGGAAGTGGTTGTTAACGCACAGAAGGACCTGTGTTCAAAATTGCTGATCGAAGCCAAGAAAAAGATGGCCAGCAGCGATCCGAAAGAAGTAGAAGAAGGATCTATCCAATTATATCGTTCATTCAAGGGATATCCGCGTAACAAAGCGTTAATCAAATTCCTGAGCGAACAGGGTGTAAAAGCCCAGATGTTAAAGACTGAAGAATACTTCATGTCTGAAAACATGCGTCACATGCATGAAGCAACTGACGAACTGTATTTCGTGATCGACGAAAAGAACAACAGCGTTGAGCTGTCGGATAAAGGTATCGACCTGTTGACCGGCCGTTCTGACGACCCTACTTTCTTCGTATTGCCGGATATCACTTCCGAACTGTCACAGCTGGAAAACTTCCAGGGCACAGAAGAAGAAAAGCAGGCTAAGAAAGATGAAATCCTTGCTAACTACTCTGTAAAAAGCGAACGCGTACATACTATCAACCAGCTGTTGAAAGCCTACACATTGTTTGAAAAAGACGATGAATACGTAGTGATGGACAACAAGGTTATGATCGTCGACGAACAGACCGGACGTATCATGGACGGCCGTCGTTATTCAGACGGTTTGCACCAGGCTATCGAAGCCAAGGAAGGTGTAAAGGTGGAAGCTGCCACACAGACATTCGCAACTATCACTCTCCAGAACTATTTCCGTATGTATCACAAGCTGTCGGGTATGACCGGTACAGCCGAAACGGAAGCAGGCGAGTTCTGGGACATCTATAAACTGGATGTAGTGGTGATCCCGACAAACCGGCCGATCGCCCGTAACGATATGAACGACCGTATCTACAAGACCAAGCGTGAAAAATACGCTGCCGTGATCGAAGAGATCAGTGCATTGGTAGAAGCGGGACGTCCGGTACTGGTCGGTACGACCTCCGTTGAAATATCGGAATTACTGAGCCGTATGCTTACCCTGCGTAAGATCAAACATAATGTATTGAATGCGAAGTTGCACCAGAAAGAAGCCGAGATCGTTGCATTGGCAGGTCAGAGCGGAACCGTTACTATCGCAACCAACATGGCCGGTCGTGGTACCGACATCAAGCTGTCGGCAGAAGTTAAAGCCGCAGGCGGTTTGGCTATCATCGGTACGGAACGTCACGAGAGCCGTCGTGTAGACCGCCAGTTGCGTGGTCGTGCAGGACGTCAGGGTGACCCGGGTTCTTCTGTATTCTATGTATCACTGGAAGATAACCTGATGCGTCTGTTCGCTTCCGACAAGATTGCCGGGCTGATGGACAAACTGGGCTTCAAGGAAGGTGAAGTATTGGAACACAATATGCTGAGCAAATCAGTAGAGCGTGCACAGAAGAAGGTAGAAGAAAACAACTTCGGTATCCGTAAACGTTTGCTGGAATACGATGACGTAATGAACTCACAACGTAACGTGATCTACACCCGCCGCCGTCACGCCCTGATGGGAGAACGTATCGGTCTGGACGTATTGAACACGATCTACGATACTTCCAATGCAATCGCCGAACAACATTCGGACGGTCTGGATTATGAAGGATTCAAACTGGAATTGTTCAAGACATTCGCTATCGAAAGTCCGTTCACCGAAGAGGAATTCAAGAGCATGAAAGCTAACCAGTTGGCTGACAAACTGTTCGAGACGGCTTTACAGACATTCAAACGCCGCATGGAACGTATGACCCAGGTAGCCAATCCGGTTATCAAACAGGTCTACGAACACCAGGGTGGAATGTACGAAAACATCCTGATCCCGGTAACAGACGGAAAACGCATGTACAACGTTTCATGCAACCTGAAAGAAGCATACGAAACGGAAAGTAAAGCGATCACGAAATCATTCCAGAAATCGATCGTTCTGCATACCATCGATGAAGCATGGAAAGAACACCTGCGCGAAATGGACGAACTGCGTCATTCCGTTCAGAATGCAAGCTACGAAAACAAAGATCCATTGTTGATCTACAAGCTGGAATCATACAACCTGTTCAAGATGATGGTCGACACGATGAACCGTAAGACCGCCTCTATCCTGATGCGTGGTCAGATCCCTGTTCGCGAAGAACCGACTGAAGAACAGAAACAGGCTATGGCTCAACAACAGGCTGCCGCAGCTGCTGCCGCCGCCGAACGTCAGCGTATCGAAGTACGACAGGCCGGTCCGGAAGAACGTCAGGACATGAGCCGTTATCGTACTGAAAAGACAGATATCAGCGGAAACAATGATCCGGAAGAACGCGCCCCGCAACAACCCAAACAAGAACCGGTTCGTGCCGAAAAACGAGTAGGCCGTAACGATCTTTGTCCCTGCGGAAGCGGTAAGAAGTACAAAAACTGTCATGGACAAGGTTTATAACACCTGACAGGATAACAGATAAGGAAAGGGCAGCCATAAAAAAGCTGCCCTTTTTTGTATCTTTACCCCTCAAACGAACAGAAAATGAAAATAGTTATCGCCGTCGATTCTTTTAAAGGATGCCTCTCCTCCTCCTCTATCGCAGAGGCGGTAGAAGAAGGGATATTAAATGTACTGCCCGGATGTGAAGTAATCA
Organism: Parabacteroides timonensis; assembly: GCF_900128505.1. Classification (NCBI taxonomy): domain Bacteria; kingdom Pseudomonadati; phylum Bacteroidota; class Bacteroidia; order Bacteroidales; family Tannerellaceae; genus Parabacteroides; species Parabacteroides timonensis. Next base: position 1,357,143 of record NZ_LT669940.1, on the reverse strand, counting down.
AAGTACCCATAGCCGATGGTGGCGAAGGAACCGTTGAAGCACTGGTGGATGCCACCCGGGGTAAAATAATAACCCTACCGGTACACAATCCTTTGATGCAACCGATCCGTGCCAGTTATGGTATGACAGGAGACGGACAGACGGCAATCATCGAAATGTCGGCTGCCAGCGGGCTCTCCCTGATCCCTCCGAAACCGGGAAATGTCATGCATACAACTACCTTCGGAACAGGTGAAATGATAGCCGATGCGATCAAACAAGGCTGCCGTAACTTCATTATCGGCGTAGGCGGCAGTGCCACAAACGATGCCGGAATAGGTATGATGCAGGCATTGGGAGTTCGATTTACCGACGAAACCGGAAATGAAGTGGAAAAAGGAGGAAAAAGTCTTTCTGCCATCCGGTCGATAGATACACAATATCAACTGACTGAATTGCAAGATTGCACCTTCCACATAGCGACCGATGTAACTAATCCCTTTTACGGCCCTCAGGGGGCTGCCCATATATTCGGTTCGCAGAAAGGAGGCGATGAAGAACAAATAGAGATACTGGACAAAGGGATGAAACACCTGGCCGGTCTTATTCTCGAAACGACCGGGAAAGATATCGGCCGCCTGCCCGGAGCAGGAGCCGGCGGTGGCATGGGAGGCGGATGCATCGCTTTTCTACAAGCCAATATATCTTCCGGCATCGAACTTATTATGGACTATCTCCATTTCAATGAGATTATCCGTGGAGCGGACCTGGTGATCACCGGCGAAGGAAAGATAGACCGGCAGACCTTATTCGGTAAAGTCCCTGTCGGCATTGCCCGTACAGCTGCCTCGCAACATATCCCCGTGATCGCTATCACCGGACAACTGGATATTACGGCAGACAAGGAATTACGGGAAGCCGGCCTGTCCGCCATCTTTCCTATACATCCGGCTCCCATTTCCCTTGAAAAGGCGATGCAGTCCGACTACGCCTACCGAAATATCCGCCGAACCATCGAACAGATCTGTTACGCATTTACTTCTTTTGTCAAAAAGTAATAAAAAGCATTCTTTAGCAGCATAAAGTCAGATTTTTCCGTACATTGCAGCATAATAACTATTAAAGACTAACATTATGATCATCGGAATTCCCAAAGAAATCAAAAACAATGAGAACCGGGTAGCACTTACGCCTGCCGGAGCTAAAGAGTTGGTAAAAAAAGGGCACACCGTTTATGTACAGCATACAGCGGGTGAAAACAGCGGTTTTCCTGATGCGGCCTATGAGCAGGCCGGAGCACAGATCCTCCCGTCTATCAACGACGTCTATCAGATTGCTGAAATGATCGTAAAGGTAAAAGAGCCGATTGCCGTAGAATACCCATTGGTACGGAAAGGACAACTGGTCTTTACTTATTTCCATTTTGCCTCGGACGAAAAGCTGACACTCGCCATGATGGACAGCGGTTCGATCTGCCTGGCCTATGAAACTGTAGAAAATCCGGATGCAACATTACCGTTGCTTATCCCTATGAGTGAAGTAGCCGGACGCATGTCGATACAGGAAGGTGCCCGTTTCCTCGAAAAACCCCAGGGAGGAAAAGGTATCCTTTTAGGAGGCGTTCCCGGAGTGAAACCTGCCCGCGTACTGGTACTGGGCGGCGGCATAGTGGGCTACAACGCAGCACTGATGGCCGCCGGAATGGGTGCGGATGTCACGATAGCGGATATATCCCTCCCACGCCTGCGCTACCTGAACGAGGTGATGCCGGCAAATGTAAAGACACTCTATTCTTCCACACATAATATAGAGACGGAACTCCCGGTCACCGACCTGGTGGTTGGTGCCGTATTGATCCCCGGAGCCAAAGCTCCCCACCTGGTCACCAAAGATATGTTGAAACTGATGAAGCCGGGCAGTGTACTGGCAGATGTAGCGATCGACCAGGGCGGTTGCTTCGAGACTTCACACCCGACTACACATGCCGATCCGGTTTACACTGTCGACAACATCGTTCATTATTGTGTTGCCAACATCCCGGGAGCTGTTCCGCAGACTTCTACCCTGGCACTTACGAATGCCACGCTGCCCTATGTCCTGAAACTGGCGGACAAAGGATGGAAAGCGGCTTGTAAAGAAGATAAAAGCCTGTTCCTCGGGTTGAATATTGTCGAAGGCCAAATCGTCTATCCGGCTGTTGCCGAAGCTTTCGGATTACCTTGCTATCCGGCTGTATTATAGTAAAACAAATAGGCAGATTATACGAAATCCTTCACTTACAAGGCTCGTATAATCTGCGTTTTCTCCGCAAACGAAAGATTTCTCTTTCCCTTATAATTCAAAAAAAATGTAAAATTCCTTTGATACTTATAGCATGGTTATTAACTTAGCGCATCTTATAATTAAATTTAAATCGTTTAACAACCATGAAGAAAATTGTTTTGTTATTGGCTTTTTGCCTAAGTATTGGAAATTTATTTGCTCAAGATGCTGATAAACTGCGTGATGAAGGTGATGCAGCTTTAAAAGCGAAAAACTATGCAGAAGCTTTTACAAAGTACGACGCGTTCCTTAAACAAACGAACAACGAAGATGCCGACCGCGTTTTCAATTGCGGTTTTGCTGCTTTCCAGGCCAAGAAATATGAAGATGCCGTAAAATATTACGACCTGGCCATCCAGAAGAATAAAAACGTTGACGATGCCTATACAGGTAAAGCAATGTCATTACGTAACCTGAACAAACCGGCTGAATTTACTGCTACAGTAGAAGCTGGTCTGAAAGTAAAACCGGGTGACGAAAATCTGGAAAAATTACTTTATGGATATTGCATGAAGCAAGCACAGGCTGCACAGAAAGCCGGTAAGATTGCCGATGCAGAAGAACTGTTTAAAGACGTTTTGATCGTCAGCAATGCAAAATATAAAGGAAACGCTCTTTATAGCTTAGGAGCTATGTACTACAACGAAGGAGCAAAGATCCTGGCAGCAGCTACCGATCCTGCTAAATACGAAGCAGAAAAGGACAAAGCAGACGTACAGATGAAAAAGGCTAAAGAATATCTGGAACAAGCATTAGCAGTCAATGCAGCCGATGCTAATTCAAAGAAAATCCTTGATTCTATCAACGAAACGTTAGCTAAGTAAGTTATTACCGCTTGTAGGTTAAGGGGAGATTAATTCATTAGTCTCCCCTTATTAATTTATAACTTACCACCTTTTACAATAAAGATCCTTTCTCATTAAATTTACCCTGTACACCCTGGCCGATTATCCTGTACAGGGTGTTTAAACAGGGTGTACAGGGTAACTCGACAAGGTGTACAGGATACCGTCAGTAAGTCAGGTATTAACTGTTAGCAGCCGGTATGCTACAAGTTAGATGTACTACATAAACAAATTAGTACAGGTGTTCTTTACAATCCCTTTCTCATGCTTTCTACAATACAATATTTTCTCCGATTTGCATTCATGCATTCATTTCCGCACATATATCACTGATAGTAAGCCCTTAACGAAATGAACCCACCTGGTTGTATTGGGTTCATATATGAATGCAATACAACCAGGTGGGTTCATTTCAAATACTATGCATATCAAGGCATACAGCTCTTAATGAATGCATGAATGCAGTTTTCCGCAAAAAGTGTGCGTATGCTAAAAACTCATCTATTTGAAGATAAGGCGGAATATATCGTTACCATTTGCATAGATAAGCAAGGCGAACAATAGGAACATACCTGTAATCTGTGCATATTCCAAAAACTTGTCGCTCGGCTTACGACGGGCAATCACTTCATAGAGCAGGAACATCACATGACCGCCATCCAAGGCCGGAATAGGCAATATATTCATAAAGGCAAGGATGATTGAAAGGAATGCCGTACGTTGCCAGAACACTCTCCAATCCCAGGTGGCCGGGAACATACCGCCGATCGTACCGAAACCACCCAAACTGGAGGCTCCCTCCTTTGTAAAGACATACTTCATATCATTTACATATCCTTTCAGCGTATTCACTCCTAAACGGATACCGGCCGGGAACGACTCGAAGAAACCATATTTAATAGTTTGTGTCTGATAGAAATCCAACGGAGTCTTGGCATAGATGCCCAGTTTACCCTCTGCATTCGTATGAACCGGTAAAGACATTTCCTGACCGTTACGATAGAAACCTACTTCTATTTCTTTATCTTTATTTTCAGCCAATAACTTTGATGCATCGTAATAAGTGGGTGTAATCACACCGTTGATCGAAACGATACTATCGTTAGGTTGCAAACCGGCATCCCGGGCTGGCGAATTACCATCGGGAAGTTCTCTTACTACCATCGGTATCGGAAAGTTGTTCGCATCTACAAAACCATCCTTGTTACGCATCATACGCTGCATCATATCGTCCGGCATCGGTATCACAGTCTCTGTGCCGTCACGCAAAACCGTTACGTTTTGTGCCTCAATAACCTGGCGTATGGCAAATTCATCCAGGCGCTCCAATGGTTGGGCGTCGGCATACAAAAGAACGTCTCCATCCTGGAAACCGACCTCTTTCATCGTTTCGCTGTAAAACATTCCGTGTGTTATATTCTTCAGCGGCAGATATGTCTCACCCCAGGTGTAAAGCACCATCGAATAGATAAACAAAGCCAACAGGAAGTTGAATAAAACGCCCGCAGTCATGATCATCAGACGCTGGCCGGCAGGCTTGGAACGGAATTCATACGGTTTGGCAGGCTGAGCCATCTGCTCTTTATCCATGCTCTCATCGATCATCCCGGAAATCTTGCAATAACCACCCAACGGCAACCAGCCGATGCCATATTCCGTTTCGCTATTCTTCGGTTTAAATCTGAAAAGTGCAAACCACGCATCAAAGAAAAGGTAGAACTTCTCTACCCGGACCTTAAACATACGGGCAAAGATAAAATGCCCGAATTCATGGACAAGGACCAATATCGATAAGCTCAGGATGAGCTGTAACGCCTTAATTAAAAATGTCTCCATCTATTGTTTGTCTGTATTAATTTATTTCTTTTTACTCATACTGATCATTCCGGCTCCTACCGGCTGAGGCTTTCCATCATTGATGTAGCTATCCGGCGAGCTTCGGTATCGGTCGCTACATAGTCTTCGTACGTAGGAACTTTAATAAAAGATACTTTTTCCATTGTCTTTTCAATGACCTCGCTCATCTGCAAGAAGCCAATTTCATCCCGTAGAAAAGCGGCTACGACAATCTCATTGGCTGCATTCAGGATACAAGGCATATTTCCCCCTGTGCGGATCGCTTCGAAAGCAAAAGCCAGATTACGGAAACGTGTCATGTCAGGCTCTTCGAACGTAAGCGTGGAATATTGATTGAAATCCAGGCGGGGTGCTTTACTCGTCAACCGCTTCGGATAAGAAAAGGCATAACTGATAGGTAACTTCATATCGGGGATACCCAACTGAGCCATGACGGCTCCATCTTCAAACTGTACCATCGAATGGATGATCGACTGGGGATGTACCACCACTTGTATCTGTTCGGGAGTAACCCCAAACAACCATTTGGCTTCAATCATTTCAAACCCTTTATTCATCATAGAGGCTGAGTCGATCGTCACCTTTGCCCCCATATTCCAGTTGGGATGTTTCAGAGCCTGTGCCTTAGTTACTACAGCCAGTTCCCCGATCGTTTTCGTACGGAACGGACCACCCGATGCGGTAAGCAATATTTTCTCGACCTGATTCTCCCACTCTCCTGCTAAACACTGGAAAATAGCCGAATGTTCGGAGTCGACTGGCAAAATCGGTACTTTATATTCTGCGGCCAGCGAAGTGATCAACTCACCAGCCACCACCAATGTTTCTTTGTTGGCCAACGCAATCGCTTTACCTGCCTTTATGGCAGCAATGGTCGGTTTCAGGCCGGAATATCCGACCATGGCCGTCAATACCATGTCGATCGGTTCCGACTGAACCACCTGTGCAATAGCATCCGAACCGGCCCATACCTTGATAGGCAGGTCTTCGAGCGCCTCCTTCAATTCGGGGTATTTCTGTTCGTTGGCAATGACTACCACTTCGGGCATATATTTACGTGCCTGATTAATCAGCAAATCTACCTGATTATTGGCTGTCAAAGCGTAAACGTCAAACAAGTCGGCATGTTCGCTGACCACCTCCAACGCTTGTGTTCCGATAGAACCGGTAGAACCTAATATGGCTAAACTTCTTTTCATGGATACTTAAAAAGCTATGTATTCTTCAGGATTGATCGGGTTACCTTTATACCACAACTCGAAATGCAGATGCGGGCCGGTAGACAATTTCCCTGTATTACCGACTAAAGCGATTGCTTCACCGGCAACCACATGGTCACCAATCTCCTTCAGTAATAATTCATTATGTTTATAAACGGATAGGAAACCGTTTTTATGTTGTAACTGGATCACATTTCCGAAATTCGGATCAAACCCGGTAAAAACCACCGTTCCATCCAACGTTGCTAGAACACTTTCTTTCGGAGCTGCCACCAGATCCACACCGAAATGACGGGCGTCTGCTTCATAATGAGAAGATACGACACCGTTGACCGGCTTATAGAAAAAGACTCCGTCGGTAGGAACCGGATTGGGATTCAATACCGTCAGGTTATACTTTTCCTCTTCTTCGAAGTTCTTCACGAATTTCTCTTCCGATTTGGTACGGGGTATTTCATAGTTGGCATCCACATGTGCCAACGAGTCTATCTGACGGATGGAGTCGAGCTCGATCGTTCCCGACAGAATACCGGCTACGTTTTCCAGATAAAGAGACTGGATAGAGATCATCCGCTCCAGCGAATCGGCCCGCAAAGCATTTTGCATAATTTCCTTACGTATTTCCACATCCAGATAACCCGGCAGGTAGTTACGTATCGGCGTCTTGATAATGATCAATGCGGTTACGGCAATCAGGAAGAAAGCAAACAAGGCAAGCGTAAGGAAAGCGGATAACTGCGACAACCGGAAAGACCATACTTCTTCGAGCGTCGTTTCGTTGAAAAAAGACAGCTTGTATTTAAACCGGATCCGGTGCCAGAATGATTTCTTGTTATTCTTTCGTTGTTTTCGTGCCATGTTTTTATGTTAAAACGCAAAAGTAGCAAAAACCGTATCGACACGGGCATTGTTTACTCTAATTAACGTTTTTATAAATCAAGCAAACCTTCGGGCACGGAAACCTGAAGCGTTTTGTTATCATGATCTGCCGAGGTAATCAGCTCTTCCGCAGCCGGGAGGAGCAATTCTTCTCCGTTATGGTCGATCTGTAAAAGAACGTTGATCGTCGTTTCGTCTACATCGGTTATTTTACCAAGCTCGCCGTGATGTTCGTCGATAACGGTGTAACCGATGAAGCTGTCCCACGTCATATCGCCTACCAGATCTTCCTCATCGACAGCATCCAACAAGAAGAATGCTTCCCGATTGGTAAACTCACGGGCGGATTTCTCATCGTTCACATTTTCCAGCTTCAACAGGATAACCGTATCGGTCTTATAACGGTATTCTTCGACAAAGAACGGTACCAGGATACCATCTATCTCACAGATCACACAAGGGTCTTCCGCTTCATCGAACACGTCACTGTTCGTCACGAGCGAAATCTCCCCTTTTATTCCGTGGGGCTTGGCAAACATCCCGATCTTAAAAACTTCTTCTCTTTTTATCATAACAGGGAATATCAGAGCCGCGTGATACGGGCTCCTATGTTATTCAAACGTATATCGATATTCTGATACCCACGGTCTATCTGGTCGATATTGTGGATATGGCTGGTTCCTTCCGCACTCATAGCCGCGATCAACAAGGCGATTCCGGCACGTATATCCGGAGAAACCATATTGGAACCACGCAATTTGAAACGGTTACCCAGTCCGATCACCGTAGCCCGGTGAGGATCGCAAAGGATGATCTGTGCCCCCATGTCGATCAGTTTGTCGACAAAGAACAAACGGCTTTCGAACATCTTCTGATGGATCAGTACACTACCTACGGCCTGCGTAGCCACTACGAGGAATACACTCAATAAGTCGGGAGTCAGTCCCGGCCAGGGTGCATCGGCAATGGTCATGATGGAGCCATCGATAAAAGTATCTATTTCATACGAGTCGTGAGTAGGGATATGAATATCGTCGCCGATCTGCTCGACGGTAATCCCCAGACGGCGGAATGACTCGGGGATAATTCCCAACTTATCATATCCGGTATTCTTTATCGTGATATCGGATGCGGTCATAGCGGCCATACCGATAAAACTACCGACTTCGATCATGTCGGGTAGAATGGTATGAACGGTTCCACCCAGCGAATCAACACCTTTAATTGTCAATAGGTTTGAGCCTACGCCCGAAATATCGGCTCCCATCCGGTTAAGCATGGAAGATAATTGTTGCAGGTAAGGTTCGCAAGCTGCATTATAGATGGTGGTTGTTCCTTCCGCCAGTACAGCGGCCATCAGGATATTGGCAGTACCGGTAACAGAGGCCTCGTCCAGAAGCATATAAGCACCTTTCAAACGTTTGGCTTCAATCTCGTAAAGCTGGCGTTCGGCATCGTAGCTAAAGCAGGCACCCAGCTTCTGAATACCGACAAAATGGGTATCCAGGCGGCGGCGACCGATCTTATCGCCTCCCGGTTTCGGGATCAACGCCTTGCCGAAACGGGCAACCAACGGACCGACAATCATAACCGAACCACGCAACGAACCGCTCTTACGCATGAATTCATCCGTATTCAGATAATCCAGGTCAATGGCATCTGCCTGGAAAGTATACGTTCCGGTTGCCGGATGGTCTACTTTCACCTGCATATCGCGAAGAAGCTGTATCAGGTTATTCACGTCGAGGATATCCGGTACATTATGGATGGTTACTTTCTCCGGAGTCAACAAAACAGCGCAGATCACCTCGAGTGCTTCGTTCTTGGCACCTTGCGGAGTAATCTCCCCTGACAGTTTATATCCACCTTCTATAACAAATGAACTCATCGGCTTTTACGGGGATAATTCTTTTTGGTGTTATTATTATTCCGGGCGAGGATATCGCGGCTTTCGGTCAGTTTATGTTCTTCTTCATTCAGTACGATCGAACCTTCCGACATTTCGTCGAGGTCTTTGAATATCTTGCGGTCGTCTACTGATTCTTTGTTCCAGGTAAGGAACGATTTCTTCATCTGGGTAGCCAATAGCTTGATTAGCTGGTCCTTTTCAACACCTGCTTCCAGTTCGGTTGCCTTACGGATCATCAGTTCCAATGTTTTTCCGTAGTGACGGTAGCGGATACGGTTATTGTTGTAAGGGATGCGCGGCGGACGGGCATACAGATTTTCCTTTTTTACGATCTCGTAGGGATAATCGATATCCAGCTTAAAGTCGGCCATAATAGCCAGGTGATCCCACAAAATGTGTTTGAAATCGTTCACATCACGCAGGTGGGGAAACATGTTTCCCATAATGTTGATTATCGTATTGGCGCAACGTTTCCGTTCCTCTCTGTCCTCAATAGCAACACAATAATCTACCATGTTCTGGATATTGCGTCCGTATTCGGGCATAACCAATTTCTTTTCTTCTGTATTATATTTCATTATCATATTCGTTTATCCGGCAAATGTACAGATTATAATTGATTTACACAAGATAGGTATATAGTGAACAAAGGGCATTTAATTTTGTTCCAGCCACTAAAACAAAAAAATTTCCCGGAGAGAAACTCTTTCTCCCCGGGAAATAACACAACTCCCTTTTGTGGTGATTGTTTACACCTTATGCTTATTTAGATAATTGGTTAATTACAGCTTGATTTGCTTTCTTTACAGCTGCTTCATTGATCTTGATCTCTTTACGATCGTAAGTCATTAAACCGTTTACTTCACCTTCCACGTCTGTTGTCTGGGTATAAACAGCAGCAGAGAAACCACGATCTACCATTCCTTTCAATTCGTTGGCATATTTTACATATTCGGCAGTTACCTCGTCGCTGTTCTTGAACTGTACATATCCCCAGTTACGTTTGTTCCACCACAAATGGTTTTCCAACGGCAGACCGATACCACCATATTCACCTAATACAGTTACACGCTGCGGATCATACAGGAACATGTTCGGTCCCGGATAGTTATGCAAGTCGAGGATATCGCCGCAAGCACGGTGGTTACCACCACTGGCCGGGTTCACCAGACGGGAAGGATCGTAGTTCTTTGTCCATTCAGCCACTTTTTCAGTATCGAACTGTCCCCATGCTTCGTTGAAAGGAACCCAGACAACGATAGAAGGATAGGAAATACACATATCCATGATCTCTTTCCATTCCTGGTAATAGTTTGCCACAGATTCTGCAGAACGATTTTTATCTGTTCCTCCGTTATAAGTATGAGGAGCCCATTGGTTACCCATGTCACCGCTCGGCATATCCTGCCAAACAAGGATACCTTCCTTATCACAATGATAATACCAGCGAGCCGGTTCAACCTTCACGTGTTTACGGATCATATTGAATCCCCAGTCTTTTGTTTTAACGATGTCATACAACAAAGCTTCATCGGTAGGAGCTGTATATAATCCGTCAGGCCACCAACCTTGATCCAGAGGACCATACTGGAATACGTTCTTATTGTTCAACTGCATACGCATAACGCCATTAGCATCTCTTTTGCTTGAGATTTTACGGAAAGCAGTATATGATTTTACATCGTCCAATACTTTACCGTCTTTGATCAACGATACTTTCATATCATACAAATAAGGATTGGAAGTATCCCAAAGAGTCGGGTTCTGAACAGCCAGACGAAGTTCTTTACCCTGCAAGCCTTTGGCAGAAGCTACCACCTGGCCTTTATCCATCAACTTAACTTCTACAATAGATGTGTTGCAACATGGAGCAGAAGTTCCAACTGTTACATTCACTGTACCGTTATCGATGTTCGGAATCGATTTAACAGAAGTGATATGGTTAGTTGCTACCGGTTCGAGCCATACAGTTTGCCAGATACCTGTTACCGGAGTATACCAGATACCTTCCGGGTTAGATGTTTGCTTACCACGTGGCTGGTATCCTTTATCACTCGGGTCCCAAACGCGAACCACCAGTTTCTGATTGTTCTTACCTGTCAAATAAGGAGTGATATTGAATGAGAACGGGGTAAAACCTCCCTGATGAGAACCGATCAGGATATCATTAACAAACACATCCGTCTTCCAGTCTACCGCACCGAAGTTAAGGACAATATCCTTATTCTTCCAGTTAGCCGGAACAGTGAATGTCCGTTTGTACCATAATTCATTATTTTCTCCTACTTCCTTCTGAACTCCCGACAAAGAGGATTCCACTGCGAAAGGAACAAGGATATTTCCATCGAAAGCTGCCGGTTCGGCTCCGCCACGAGGTTTGATGGCATACTCCCACTCACCGTTCAGGTTTACCCAGTCGGTACGTTCCAATTGCGGACGCGGGTATTCGGGTAATACGTTTTTGGGATTTACTTGTTCAGCCCATTTTGTCTTGATTTTATCACCGACAGGCTTCCACTGTGCTTGTGCACCCAGGGTCAGGGCCAAAGCGCAACATACTAAAAAGGTCTTCTTCATGCTACTTGTATTTAAAGTTACTACTTTGAAATTTCGTTTGCTATTCTGGTGGCAAAGTAATTATATTCCTGACAGAGAGGCTTTCAATAATCATTCAGAATCTTTCAATAATCATGCAAAGGGCTTGAAATAAAAGAAAAACGATTTCAATTATGTTATTTTCCATAGTGAGGGCAAAGACTTTATTGTTTTGTCATTATATTTGTCAGCAATAAAATTAATGTGAACCGAATCTTCATATTGGTTCAATTTCGAAAATATCCGGTTATATGAAACAAATACCTCTTCTTATCATAACCCTGCTATCGCTGTTGCGTCCTTTAGGTGGGCTGGCTGAGGAACTGCATTTCAGGCATTATAATAATAAGCAGGGATTATCACATAATACGGTCTACTGTTCCTTGCAGGATAAAAGAGGCTTTATGTGGTTCGGCACCGAAGACGGGTTAAACCGTTTCGACGGACATACCTTTAAGGTATACCGCCATAATTCGTATAACCCGAACAGTTTGCCGGACGACCATCTGAATTTCCTCTTCGAGAGTTCGGATGAAAGAATATGGATCTGTACTTCTGCCGGCACTTGTTACTACGATCATAAAACGGATACTTTTCATCCCTTCCGCCTCTCTTCCGCTCAAAACGAACCGGAATCATTCTCTGCCGTTACCGAAGACAAAAACCAACAATTATGGTTCATCCGGCATAACCGTATCGTACGTTATAATCCTACTGACAGTAGCACCCGCGTTTATCCGGCAGAAAAGAATTTCTATCCAAACCTCATCACACTGACCAATGAAGGAGAACCTCTCTTCTCTAACGGACAAGCTTTATATACCTACAAAGCGGAAACCGATGCTTTCTTAAAAACCGAACTGCTGACCGAGCAACAGATCAGTAAACAGATCAGCATACAGGCAATCCGCCAAGTACCGGAGCTGGGCATACTTGTTGGAACAAACCTGGCAGGTCTCCTGCTTTACAATTACCAGGATCAATCTGTCACCACTATCATCCCGGACATACAGGTTCGCGCCATTACCCCTTACAACAACAATACATATTGGATTGCCTCCGAATCGGGTATCTATATATATAATGTATTGAGCCGGGAAGTGATAAACCTGCGTAAATCGCTGACCAACGAGTATACCATTGCCGACAATGCCATCTATTCCATCACCAAGGATCGCGAAGGGGGCATGTGGGCTGGCTCTTTCTTCGGTGGCATCAGCTATCTACCGAAGGAATATACCCGTTTCAATCATTTCATCGGAGGAAAGACGCATCCCCAGTTGCCAGGTAACGCCATCCGCGAAATCGTACCAGACCAATACGGCAACCTGTGGCTGGGAACCGAAGACAACGGGATCAACTGCTATAATCCGTCCACCGGACAGATCACCAATTATTCCTACAACAATCCGCAGCATCCTTTATCGGCCACCAATATTCATGGATTACTGGCCGATGGCAACCGCTTATGGGTCGGCACTTATAATAAAGGGATCGATGTTCTGGACATTCCTTCAGGGAAAATCGTCAAACATTATTCACGTGAAAGTACCGATCATCCCCTCAACGACAACTTTATCCTCTGTTTCTATAAAACCCGCAACGACGAGTTCCTGATAGGTACGGGTAGCGGCATCATGGCCTACAACAGCCGGACGGAAACCTTTAGCCGCTGGAATAATATTTATGCCCTGATCCGGCAAATCTACGAAGACAGCAACGGCGATATATGGGCCGCAACAGCCAACGGCATCTATCATTATCTGCGTGAAACAAATACCGTCGAGCATTATACCGCCGCTCCGAACAAATCGCAAAGTATCGGGAGCAATAACACCACTTCCGTATTCGAGGACTCAAAAGGCCGGATCTGGGTGACCACAGTAAACGGCCTCTCCCTTTTCAGCCCGGAAACCCAATCGTTCAACCGTATCACTACTGAAAACGGCTTACCCAGTAATATTATTTACCGGATAGTGGAAGATAAGGAACATTTCTTCTGGTTATCGACTGCCAATGGCCTGGTCCGTTTCAATCCCGACACATACGTGATGCGTACCTTCACCTATACGGACGGACTGCACGAAACACAATTCAATTATAGTTCTTCTTACCAGGCTCCGGACGGTACCATTTATATGGGTACGATCAATGGTATGCTGTCGTTCAACCCGTCACAGTTCAGAGAAGACACTTTCACACCGCCGGTATACATCACAGCAATTAACGTGCCCGACAATGAAGAGAAGCGGCATGATTTCACGTCTCCTTCCATCGAGAATGTGGAAACACTCAAATTACCGTATGACGGATCTACCTTTACCCTGTCGTATATAGCACTCAGCTATACATCGCCGGATGCCATCCGCTATTCTTATAAACTGGAAGGAGTAGATAAGGATTGGATCTATATGAATCAAAATAAAGATGTTACTTTTGCCAATCTTTCTCCCGGTGAATATACATTCAAAGTAAGATCCACCAACAGCAGCGGGATCTGGCAGGATAACGAACAGGAACTGCATATCATCGTTACCCCGCCGTTCTGGGCTACCGGATGGGCGTTCTTCTTTTATGCTGTGATTATCTGCATTCTTATTGTCCTGTTTTATAATTATAAGAAAGCCAAGCTGGAAGAAAAGCATCGTATCAACCAGGATTTGTTCGAGAGTAAAAAGGAAAAAGAACTATATGATGCAAAAATACAGTTCTTTACCTTCATTACACATGAAATACGTACACCGCTTACGTTGATAAAAGCTCCGCTGGAAAAAATACTCCGTTCCGGTGACGGCGCTCCGTCCACCCAGGAGAACTTACGTATCATTGAGAAAAATACCCAACAATTGCTTAATCTGAGTAACCAGTTACTCGATTTCCGAAAGACCGAAAGCCGCGGGTTTAAGCTGAATTATGTAAAGACTGATGTGACATTATGGCTGAATACACTTCTGCAACCCTTCTTCCCGGTGATTGAAAAAGAAAGAAAATCATTTATCTGTGATATTCCGGATGGTCCGTTTTTCGCTTACATAGACCGGGAAGCCTTTTCTAAAATCGTAAATAACCTGCTGACGAATGCCATAAAATATTCGGACCGGCAAATCTCCCTGCAAATGCAGATACAGGAAGAGAAAAAAGAATTCTCTATTACTGTCATCAACGACGGGCACCTGATTCCCGACAGCGAAAAGGAAAACATATTCAACCCGTTCTACCGACTAAAAGAAACAGAAAACCAGCAAGGCAGTGGTATCGGATTATCCCTGGCTCGCTCGCTGACCGAATTTCATAAAGGCACCCTCGCCTATCAGCAAACAACGGATGGGAAAAATCAATTCTGCCTCACCTTACCCGAAGAACAGGAAGATTGTTATCAACTGGTACATGAAAGAAATACGGAAGAATCATCCGACCAGAATACAGAGAAGGAGAATACCGGAAAGTCTGTTGTTTTGATAGTGGAAGACCAAACAGATATGCGCCAGTTCATTGCAAAAGAACTGTCTGAAACTTACCGGGTACTCGAAGCAGCCGACGGTAAAGAGGCAGTAAGCGTTTTAAAGGGAAATACGGTAAATCTGATCATCAGCGATGTGATGATGCCTGTAATGGACGGTTTCGAACTTTGCAATGTTGTGAAAAACGACGTAAACTTCAGCCATATCCCGTTCATCCTATTAACAGCCCAACATAACCTCCAGTCACGGTTGAAAGGCTTGAACAACGGTGCAGATGCCTATATGGAGAAACCGTTCTCCATCGAGTTGCTGACAGCTCAGGTCCAGAACCTGCTCAAAAGCCGGGAGATGCTCACTCAAACATATCGTGAAACACCTTCCGTTCCGGCTGCCACACTGGCAGTATCGACGGTCGACGATATTTTCCTCCGGAAATTCAACAGTTATTTGGAAGAAAATATAGCCAACGAGGCTTTAAGTGTTGAAATGCTGGCATCAGAGATGGGTATGAGCACTTCCAGTCTGTACCGGAAAGTAAAAGGTCTGTCCGGTCTAACGCCAGTGGAGTTTATCCGGATAACCCGACTGAAAAAAGCCGCGGAACTGATGCAAACGGGAGAAAGCCGTATAAATGAGATTGCATTCCAGACAGGCTTCTCTTCTCCGGCCTATTTCTCTACCTGTTTCCAAAAGCAATACGGGAAATCGCCTACTGATTTTATGAAAGAACATTAGGCAAAGGTAACGTAAATTGGAAGGTGGAACCTTCGCCCAACCTAGAAGATACGGAGATCTCTCCTCCCATCTTATTTACCAAACCTTTACAGATAGCCAACCCTAACCCGATACCGTTTTGGCTCCCTTTCAGCTGAACAAAACGGCCAAAAATATGTTCCAGTTCGTTTTCTGGTATTCCCTGTCCGGTATCAGACACATAAAAGTAAAGAAAATCTGACATTTCTGTAACAGCTAATTTTTCACTAATGGCTTTGTTTAATGCGACCAGTTGCCCGTTACTATCGTACAAAGCCCCTCCCTGAGGATGGTAAGTGAAGAAATTTGTCAACAATTGCTGTTTAACTATTGTATTTTCCATTGCAGCCTTTTTATATGCAATTGCAAAGTAAATCAAACTTTATAATTCAATGACTACTTATACAGGAAACTTTTACTTTTCTTCCTAAAAACCATCTATTTATAGATAACATCTATTTCATTATAAATTATATCCATCAAATAAGTTTGGAGAGGAACCCGAAATAGACGAACTTTGAAGAAAGTAACTAAAGAGATAGGTTAGATAAAAGGCAAAAAGGCGATAAGAGTTACCGAATGAGATGAATTCAAGGTACCTCGATCATAACTAAGAGAGGGTTAATCCCGGGAACATTCCCGGGATTAATTATTTATATCCATCCTTATTCTTTGATCCGCTTACATTTACCGGAAATATGTTCAACATCCAATCGTAAAACATTAGTCCGCCCGAAAGAACCGGCTATATATTTTTCACTTATTGTGTTGTATTCCGGCGAATACTTTTTAGCAAGCAGACGCAAAGCATACAATCTTTCATCATCCGGTAGATCAGTATAAATCGTTCCAAAAGCAATTACCGACTCATAAGCTGTGCTGAATTGCCTTGGAATAACCCGAGTATTGCCTACCACACAAAAACTGACTTTCGGATTCTGTCTGATACATTCCAGTTTATATCCCTCCGGGGCACAATGAAAATAGATATGTCCTTTAGGATCCATTACATAGCTGATCGGTATTCCATAACCAAAACCATTCGCTCCGGACATCGCCAGAAAACCATATTCTCCCGTTTCCAATAACCGGACAGCAGATTCATTATCCAGTATTCTGTCTTTTCTTCTTATTTCTGCAAACATATCACAACATTTTAGAACCACAAATCTACAAAATACATTATATTTGTGCGTACAAAGAACACCTAATAAAACACGAAAATATGAGAACAAAGATTTCCTTATTTCTAATTGCCGCCCTTTGCAGTCTTAGTTGTCTGGCACAGAGCGATTTTAATAAATACTTCAATAAAAAAAGTCTTCGGATAGACTTCGCTCTAAGCGGAAACTCCGAATTCCAGGCTGCTGCCATACAACAATTACGTGAAGAACCTGTATGGGGAGGCCCTGTGAAAAACCTGATCGACAAGTTCAACTATGGCGGTTATTATGTAAATATATATGATAAAAACAGTAACAACCTGATCTATTCGCGGGGATTCAATACGTTATTTGAAGAATGGCGCACCACAGAGCAGGCTAAAACGGAAACTCAATCGTGGACAAACAGTATTTCAGTTCCCTATCCTAAAACAACAGTTGTTGTTGAAATAGCCGCTCGAGACAAAGCCGATATGCAGTTTCATTCACTGCTTAAAATGGATATCGACCCGACCAGTATTTTTATTGACCGCGGTAAACTGAAAGATAATAAGGTGACTCAGATCCAATATAAGGGAGACTCCAGTGAAAAAGTGGACCTGGTATTTATTGCAGAAGGATATACGGCAGCCGATCAGGAAAAGTTCGTCGCCGATGCAAAAAAATTTACAGAATCCCTTTTCAATACACCTCCTTACACAACACGCCGGGAAGATTTCAATATCTGGGCGGTTAATCTGGTTTCTGAAGATGCAGGAACCGACACTTCGGGAAAAGGTATATATAAAAATACGGCATTGAACTCTGGTTATTACACTTTCGGTGTAGACCGTTATTTGACCACACCCGATATGAAATCAATCCGCGATGCTGTGTGGAATGTCCCGTGTGATGCCATATTTATTCTGGTTAATACCGATACTTATGGTGGTGGCGGTATGTATAATTTCTATGCAATCGGCACAGCCGATAATGAACGCACACAACATGTATTCGTCCATGAGTTTGGACATAGCTTTGCAGGGCTGGCTGATGAATATTTTTCTTCTGAGGTGGCTTATCAGGATTTTTACAATTTGAAATATGAGCCTTGGGAGCCTAACATTACGACACTAGTTGATTTTGAAAGCAAATGGAAAGATCTATTACCCGCTAACACTCCGATCCCGACACCACTTGATGATGCACATAAGGATAAAGCCGGCGTATTTGAAGGAGGTGGTTATATTTCGGAAGGAATCTATCGCCCGATGGATCATTGCATGATGCGCGATTACGCTCCTTTCTGCCCGGCATGTAGCCGTGCTATTTTGCGAATGATTGATTTCTTATCAGACAGAAGTTATTAAAAATATCTTTCATAAAAAAAGGTTCCGGTCAGACAACCGGAACCTTTTTTATTATTAACCTGATGCTATTACTGCATCGGAACTTCCATTAACAAAATCTTCGCATCTTTCAACACCTCTATGGTAATGCTGTCCGTATCATAAAAACCGGCACCATCACGTCTGGAAAGAACGGTATTGCTTACTTCTACTTCTCCTTCAATGACAAAAAGATATACTCCCATACCTTGACGGTGGAACTTATATTCTTTAATCTGCCCGGCATCCAGTTCTCCTATCGAAAACCAAGCATCCTGATTGATCGCAGCAGGTGTTTCCCCGTCCGGCGAAAGTACCAGCGACAATTCGTTCTTTTTCAATAGCGGACGTATATCATAGTTATTATACTTCGGAGCCGTATTTTCTTCACGTGGAAAAACCCAGATCTGCAGAAATTCAAGCTGCTGTTCAGCACTGTCGTTGAACTCACTATGGAAAATACCCGTTCCGGCGCTCATCACCTGAAGATCGCCCGGAGTGATAGTTTTACTGTTCTTTATACTGTCGCCATGCCGCAAATAACCATTCAGCGGAATAGAGATTACTTCCATATTTTTATGCGGGTGGGTATCAAAACCTTCGCTTGGAGCTACCGTATCGTCATTCAGGACGCGTAGTTTGCCAAAATGTACCCTCTTGGGATTATAATAATTAGCAAAACTAAATGTATGATGTGTTTTAAGCCATCCATGGTTTGCATATCCGCGAGAGTTCGCCTTGTCTACTACCATTTTCATAAATAATTCCTCCTCTTTAATTCATCTATATAACATATTACTCATTGAAAAAGTTCCGGTTTGCATATCCCCCAAGACAGTATCCTTTTAAATAGTATGAAAAATGCTCCTAAATAAAAACATATCTGAAGAGAATTCAGTACTTTTGCACAAAATTCATCCAGTAAATATTAATCATATGGCAGTTTACTTAAACGATGTATCTAGAACCTTCGGAGAATACCTGCTTATTCCCGGCTTAACCACTAAACAGTGCGTACCTTCAAACGTTTCACTGAAAACAGCACTTGTGAAACATAATGTCAACGAAAAGTCCTCTATCGAACTAAACATCCCGTTTGTTTCGGCTATCATGCAATCGGTATCCGGTCCTGAACTGGCCATCGAGTTAGCCCGTAACGGAGGACTTTCATTTATTTTCGGATCACAGCCTATCGCCAGCCAGGCAGATATGGTACGCAGAGTGAAAAAATTTAAGGCCGGATTTGTAATCAGTGATTCAAACCTGACACCGGAAAACACACTGGCCGATGTAATCGCCCTGGTCAGCAAAACAGAACATTCCACAATCGGAGTTACCGACGACGGAACGCCTAATGGTAAACTGCTGGGACTTGTCACCAGCCGCGACTACCGCGCAGAAAAAGACGATCCCCGTACAAAGGTTAAAGAATTCATGACCCCTTTCTCTAAACTGATTGTTGGAGAAGTTGGTATCACACTGAAAGAAGCCAACCAGATTATCTGGGATCATAAACTGAATACATTACCGATCATAGATAAAGATCAGAATCTGGCTTATTTTGTATTCCGTAAGGATTATGACAGCCACCGCGACAATCCCAACGAAATGTCAGGAGCTGATAAAAAGTTATTAGTAGGTGCAGGCATCAATACCCGCGACTATATGGAGCGTGTACCTGCTCTTGTTGAAGCCGGAGTAGATGTACTGTGTATCGACTCTTCCGACGGTTATTCCGAATGGCAGTACGAAACACTGCAGTGGATTAAGAAAGAATACGGTGACAAAGTTAAAGTCGGTGCCGGAAATGTAGTAGACCGGGAAGGCTTTATGTATCTGGTGGAAGCCGGAGCCGATTTCATCAAAGTTGGTATCGGTGGCGGTTCTATCTGCATTACCCGCGAACAAAAGGGTATCGGTCGCGGACAAGCTACCGCCCTAATCGATGTAGCCCAGGCTCGCGATGAATATAAAGAAAAAACAGGTGTTTATATTCCTATTTGCAGCGACGGAGGTCTGGTACATGATTACCATATGGTTCTTGCCCTTGCCATGGGAGCCGACTTTCTGATGATGGGACGTTATTTTGCCCGCTTCGACGAGTCTCCTACAAAAAAACTACGTATCGGAAACAATTATGTGAAGGAATACTGGGGTGAAGGTTCAAACCGTGCCCAGAACTGGCAGCGTTACGATATGGGTGGAACTGAATCACTCAAATTCGAAGAAGGCGTAGATAGCTACGTTCCTTATGCAGGAAAGATGAAGGATAACCTGAACCTTACTTTAGGTAAAATCAAAGCTACTATGTGTAGCTGCGGAGCAACTACAATCCCTGACCTGCAAAAGAATGCAAAAATCACATTGGTATCTTCTACCAGTATCGTAGAAGGCGGTGCACACGATGTAATACTGAAGGAACAGAATTAATTAGATTTGATATTTAATAAAACATCCGCAAATATCTCTTGACCCGAGATTTTGCGGATGTTTTATATTTACATATTATAACCAAGACATCCCCTACAACAATCAATATGCTACAAATAACCCTGCAACAAAAACACAACACACATACAAACATCTCATTCCAGAGAAAGAAAATACACATATATTAACAAATAAGCCATCAACAACTCATTATAAAATTCGTTTAAAAGAAATTACAACTCGTTTTAAACGAAAAAAAAATTCTTTTAAACGAAATCATATTCTGGTTAAGCCGAATTTCATGTTAAAAGAAGATAAATAAAAATCAGAAAGCATACTTTTACGCCTCAAAACCTATGCCAAACAACATATTCTCTCTCCAGAGCAGAGTAAAGCTCGTACTCTTTTAATATACTATAATCACACCTATATAAACAAAACACAAAACAAATTAATCATCCATAACCCAAATATCGACCATTATTTACAAACATCAAAAAAAACACATCATTAAGACATTTCAAAACTACCGTACAATCAAATATTTACATACGAGCAAGAACAGAATCCATACAAAGCACATATAGACCTGTAAAAATATCATTTTGTCAAAATAACAAAATAACACGAACTACATATATCTAAAAATCAAATATTTGAATATCTTTGAAAACTGAGAAAAACATCTCAGATCATTCATATAAAAAACATTGATAAAATAAAAAGGTTAGATGGAACCAAGAGGTAAGATTGATAAAAAAAGCAAAGTTCGTAAAACACGTAAACCAAATAAAGTCAGTAAAAAACGAAATAATAAATATCGTTCTACTATTGCTTTTTTTGAAAAAAACAACAAATGGCCTTCACCCACTGCCAAAGACCCGAAAGAACTGCCTTTGGGACAATGGATCGTTCGAATCAGATATCTCAGAAATCATTTTCCCGAAAGATTACCAGAGAAAATCATTGAGCTGGTAGACAGAATCGATGCCGATAAACAACAAAAAAGCACTGAACAGTGGGAAAATAATTATTATAAACTGAAAGATTTCGTAAAGAATGAGAAACGTTGGCCATTGCCTAGTTCAACAAATCCGGAAGAGAACAAACTATACAACTGGTGTACTACCCAGAAAAGCGTGAGAAACGGTATATTGCAAGGTCGTTTGAGTGATGAACGTATTCAAATGTTGGATGCTATCGGATTTTTATGGAATAAAAACAGAAAAAAAAGAAGCTGGAATGAATCATTCAACATGGTCAAGAAATATTATATCCACAACGGAAGATGGCCGGCTCATGCTACAGACTCAGAAGAAACACGGTTAGCCAAATGGTGCAGTAAAATGAGAGCCTATAAAAATGGAACAGACAAAACCGGTAAACTGACTTCTTCACAAATTAAAAAATTAACCGACTTAGGTTTTGAATGGGAAATCAATGTAACAAACAATGGTCGTACGGAAGAACAGTTAAACAGAATATGGTTTGGCAGATATACCGAATTTTGTGACTTCATCACCACCCACAAACGATATCCTTCCACAACAACAGAGGAAGAAAAACCTCTTTATTCCTGGTGGATGAGAATGGCATACTTGAGAAGAAAAGGAAAACTAAGCAATGACCGTATCCAATTATTGAACAGTATAGGATTTAAATGGGGTAAAGGGAAGAACGAATAAGACACAAAAAAAGGTTTGAAATAATTTCAAACCTTTTTGTTGTTCTACCAGGGCTCGAACCTGGAATTTCAGGACCAGAATCTGACGTGTTACCATTACACCATAGAACAGTTTTTGTTGTTTCGAGTAGTATGTTTCTCGATTACGGGTGCAAAGATACGGACATTTTTCATATCTGCAAATATTCAGCAAAAAAATTTCATCAAAATAAACATTTTCTTCTTTTCCCTGTTTTGAAATTACAGGGTTTATACATATATTAAACAGATAAAGCATGTACATAATAAATTTAAGAAGTATATTTGCATCTCCGAAATATTATTCAATAAAAAATAGATGGATCAAACAAAAGAATTAGTACAAACAATTGTAGAAGGTCTACAAGAAAAAAAAGGCAAAAATATTGTAACCGTAGATTTAACCCAGCTATCTGGGGCAGTATGCCAATACATGGTTATCTGTGAAGGTAATACTCCTACCCAAGTATCAGCCCTGTCCGATTCAGTATGGGATTTTGCGCGTAGAAATGCGGGTGAAAAACCACTATCTATCGACGGCAATCAAAGCTCCCTATGGATAGGTATGGATTATGGCACGGTTCTTGTACACATATTTACGCCGGAACAACGTGAGTTCTATAATCTGGATAACCTATGGTCTGACGCTAAAGTCACCCAGATTCCGAATCTCGACTAAAGCCGGATTAATATTATCGAATTCAAAGTATGGAAAATAAAAACGACATGTTTAATAAAACACCGAAGAACAATAAGCCTAAAATGTTCCGGTTTAACCTGTACTGGATGTACGGGTTAATTTTCATGATGCTTATTGCTTTGTATCTGACTAACGATTCTTCGGCGTCAAAAGAACTGGGATGGACGGAATTTCAGAAGCTGGCTCAGGAAAACGTATTTGACAAAATGGTTGTCTATAACAAGAAAAACCTGGTTGAAGCGACAGTCAAAAGCGGACAAAAAGGATTAGTCTTTAAAAGCGACAGTTCAGCTTTAGGAACAAACCCGAAGGTATATGTAAAAATACCATCGGCAGACAAATTTTCCGATTTTTACGATAAAGCGGTTACCGATAACCACATTGACACCCAAGTACGCTTCGAAGAAGGAGATGATGCCATATGGAACTTTCTTGTTTCATTCGGACCGATCATCCTTATTATTGCCGTATGGATTTTCCTGATGCGGAGAATGTCCGGAGGTGCAGGTGGAGGTCCCGGTGGAGTTTTCAGCGTAGGCAAAGCTAAAGCACAATTATTCGACAAAGATAATGACCGGAAAGTAACATTTAAGGATGTAGCAGGATTATCTGAAGCCAAACAAGAGGTAGAAGAAATCGTTTCCTTCCTTAAAAGTCCGGAAAAATATACGGAATTGGGAGGTAAGATTCCTAAAGGAGCTTTATTAGTCGGTCCTCCGGGAACAGGTAAAACGTTACTGGCAAAGGCCGTAGCTGGTGAAGCTGATGTACCGTTCTTCTCTCTCTCCGGTTCCGATTTCGTTGAAATGTTTGTCGGTGTAGGAGCGTCACGTGTCCGTGACCTGTTCCGCCAGGCAAAAGAAAAATCACCCTGTATCGTGTTCATTGACGAAATTGATGCCGTAGGCCGTGCGCGTGGCAAAAACGTAAACATGAACAGTAACGATGAACGGGAAAATACGCTGAATCAGTTATTGACAGAAATGGACGGTTTCGGCTCCAACAGCGGTGTAATCATTCTGGCAGCGACTAACCGCGCCGATATTTTGGACAAGGCCTTACTTCGTGCCGGACGTTTCGACCGTCAAATCAGCGTAGAATTGCCCGACCTGAACGAGCGTAAAGAGATATTCGGAGTGCACCTACGTCCTATCAAAATAGACGAAAGTGTCGATACGGAATTTTTGGCTCGCCAGACTCCGGGATTTTCTGGTGCCGATATCGCTAATGTCTGTAATGAAGCGGCATTAATTGCCGCCCGCAGTGGTAAGAAATTTGTTCAGAAAGAAGACTTTATGAACGCTGTCGACCGTATCGTAGGTGGTTTGGAAAAACGAACCAAGATAACGACTGCCGACGAACGGAATTGTATAGCCAATCACGAGGCTGGCCACGCAACCTTAAGCTGGCTGCTTGAACACGCCAATCCGTTAGTAAAGGTTACCATTGTTCCAAGAGGCAAAGCGCTGGGTGCTGCATGGTATTTGCCGGAAGAACGTCAGATCACCACCCGCGAACAGTTACTCGACGAAATGTGTGCAACACTGGGAGGACGTGCGGCGGAAGAGTTATTCCTTGGTAAAATATCGACCGGAGCATCCAATGACCTGGAACGTGTGACGAAACAGGCCTACGCTATGGTTGTTTACTTTGGCATGAGTGATAATCTTCCTAACCTAAATTATTACGACTCAACCGGTCAAGACTGGGGATTCACTAAACCATATAGTGAAGAAACATCCCGTATGATCGACCAGGAAGTACAGAAGATCATCAACGAACAATATGAACGTGCAAAGAAAATTTTGTCCGACAATACAGAAGGACACAACAAACTGGCACAGGTATTATTGGAACGTGAAGTAATTTATACAGAAGACGTGGAACATATTTTTGGAAAACGAGCCTGGGTTTCGCGTTCGGAAGAGATTCTGGAATTACAGGAAAAAGCAAACAACAGTAAACAAGAACAGACAACTGTCGACGAAAATGACACACAGGTTTCGCCTGCAGATGACAATACGGCAGAAAAAAAGGTCTGACCTGTTCTTCTCTAAAAAATAAAAAGGCCGGATAGTTCTTTATTAAAAGATACTATCCGGCCTCTCTGTTTATATTTGGATTTATTCTTTATCTTTGCACGAAAAATAAATCAACAAACGAACTAAATAATACGGCTTTGAAAAATCTGATAATACGAGCACTTACGGGTATAATCTTCGTCACAATCCTTGTCGGAGCTATATGCTACCATTCAATCTCTTTCCTTGTTATATTCAGTTTGATCACCGGATTAACGTTATGGGAGTTTTATGGTCTTGTAAAACATTATGAGGATGCTTCCATCAAACGATTTATTGGTTCGCTGGGAGGAGTCTATTTATTTGCTGCCACCTTCATTTACACCAACCAGTTGGCAGATGGAATTGTTTTTCTCCCTTACCTATTATTCCTTATATACACATTCGTAGCCGAACTGTATTATAAAGCCCCGAATCCAATCAATAACTGGTCTTTTACTTTTTTTGCACAGATCTATTGTGCAGGAACATTCTCTATGTTGAACTTCATTGCCGCCATACCCGATACACCGGGAACGATTGTTTACTCTCCACTGTTCGTTATGGCTATCTTTATTTTTATTTGGCTGAACGACACAGGAGCTTACCTGGTCGGCTCTCTAATTGGTAAAAGGAGATTATTTGAACGCATATCACCTAAAAAATCATGGGAAGGCTTCTTTGGCGGATTAGCGGTTGTACTGGGGGCATCACAGGCGTTGGCCTGGTATGCACCTGAAATCAGCTGGTATAATTGGTTAGGACTATCGGCCACAGTGGTTATATTCGGAACCTGGGGCGATTTGATCGAGTCGCTGTTAAAAAGAACATTAGGAGTAAAAGATTCCGGTAATCTCCTCCCCGGTCACGGCGGTATGCTTGACCGGTTCGACAGCCTGATGCTGGCAGCTCCTGCAGCCTACATTTATATAGAACTCTTTATTCGAAATTAAACGTCAATACCACCATACGGGAGGTCGCTTTCGATAATGAATTGGGGTATTTGATCAGTTCCTGATCAGTCAGGTCGTTGCGGTTTTTAGCCAACAAATCCACTAATCCGAAGCAAAACTTCAATTCCGGACAAAGTTTAAAGAATGGCAGATAGATATCGCACCCGATACCAAACTCCAACCCGAAGTCGGCTCCTTTAAGTAAAATCGGCATTCCTTTCTTACGTCCGAGGTCCATGGCTCCATATACTCCGCCAATCAGGTAAGGTCGATAATTATTTAACCGGAGAGCCGAATACTTCACATCCAACGGAAAACTTAGTATGGTAGAACGAACAGAGGTAGTAAACTCCTCTCCTGTCGCCTGCTCCCGGAAAAGAAACTTCTTATCCCCGAAATGGACAGTAGGAACAAAACGCAGGTTAAAATAGGGATTCAGATACATATCCCCGATTACTCCGACACTAAATCCCGGCGAATAACTGGGTATTTCAGCGAACCAGGTTTCACCGTCAGTTGTAACACCCGTATTTGTCAACAACAAATCCTGCGCATGTAATCCGACATGAAACCCCAGATGGAGCCATTTCAAATCGGCATACGGCTGATTCTTAACCTTCTCTTTTTGCGCCATTACACTCGGTAAGGCAAGGCTACATACCAATAATAGAAATAATAGACGTCTCAACTCTCAATCAATTTTGAATTATAACGAAAAAGATAGGAACTTATTGCAGAAATACAAATAAAACTCTATTTTTGCACCAACTAATAGTTATCAATTTAAACGTTTAAGAAAATGGCTTATTTAATTAGTGAAGATTGTATTGCTTGCGGTACTTGCATCGACGAGTGTCCGGTAGGAGCTATCTCAGAAGGCGATATCTACCATATCGATCCTGAAATGTGTACAGATTGTGGTACTTGTGCAGACGCTTGTCCTACTGAAGCAATTCATCCGGTTGCATAAACCGAAGTAAAATAGGCAACCGATAAGGATACCTATAAAAGATAACGGGCAGTTTTTCTTATTTAAGAAACTGCCCGTTATTATTTTTCCCCCTTCAAAAATCGATATTCAGTTTTATTTCATCATCCGAATCATCATCTGCCTTCGCCTCCATATCCGGGGTCTTAGCGTCCAACCCGTCAGAGTTACGCTGTTTGATGTAATTGATCACATCATTCATTCCCTCCATAAACTTTTCAAAATCCTCCTTATAAAGGAAAATCTTATGCTTCTCAAAAGACACTTGTGCTCCATTCTTCGGCTGCACCTTCTTACTTTCGGTTACAGCCAGAAACAAATCGTCTTTTAAGTTCTTCTTCACATCCAGGTAATAAATCCGCTTACCTGCCTTTATAGCTTTAGAGTACAGAATCTCTTTATCGCCACCTTCAACCTGTGTTTTCTTCACCGACTCATCCATATAGCCAACTTTTGTTAAATACCGACCCATTTATCATAACTTGCTTCAAATATGTGCATTTTTTTTTAAACAACAACTATTTTAACGCATCAAAATGTATGATTTTACGTTTCAAATTGTAAAATAACAGCTAACACACATAAAATTAAGTAAACCCGAACTCATTTATCAAAAGAATGACTACCTTTGCAGCCTAAATTTATAACAAGTAGTTCCTTCAAACGATGATCAACAGAATTTTAATCCGCATTAAAGTTTTACAGATAGTATACTCATTCTATCAAAATGGAAACAGTGACCTCAAAGTTGCGGAAAATGAATTGCTTTTCAGCTTACGGAAATCGTATGATTTGTATCATTATTTCCTCCTCCTTATTATTGAAGTCACCAATTTACAGAAGCGGACACTTGACGCTAAAAAGAGCAAGTACATGCCGACTCATGCGGAGTTGAATCCCAACACTCGTCTGATAGACAATCGCTTCGCGGCTCAGATTGCCGAAAACGCAGCACTTCAGAAGTATGTGGCAGAGCAAGGCATATCCTGGGCAAACGATGAAGAGTTCATTAAAAATATACTCGACATCATTCTGACTTCTGATTTATACAGTGAATATATTGACAACGAGAATGATTCTTATGAAACAGATAAGGAATTCTGGCGTTGCGTATTCAAAAAACTGATTTGTGGAAACGAAGTTATCGAAGATTTCCTGGAAGATAAGAGTATCTACTGGAATGATGATATCGAAATTGTTGAAACGTTCACTTTAAAAACAATCAAAAAATTTGAGGAAAAGAACGGAAGCAAGCAAGAATTATTACCAATGTTCAAAGACTTGGAAGATCATTCCTTTGCTATCAAACTATTCCGCCAGACATTATTGAAAGGTGACGAATACCGCGAACGCATCAACAAGCATATGAAAAATTGGGAAACAGAGCGTATTGCCAATATGGATCTGATCATCATGCAGGTTGCTCTGGCTGAAATCATGACTTTTCCATCGATCCCTATTAATGTAACACTAAACGAATACATCGATACTGCAAAATACTATAGCACACCTAAAAGTGGTAACTTCATCAACGGAATTTTAGATTCTATCGTATCGGAGTTAAAAAAAGAAAAGGTATTGCTCAAAGATTAATTATTATACTTACATTTGTACCTAGTCAAATAGGTATAAATTTATAAACGAATATAGTATATGAACTTAGTTAGTATTTTCCTACAGGCTGCCGGAGGCCAGTCACAGTGGTCAGGTATCCTTATGATGGTTGTTATTGTTGCAATCTTCTATTTTTTCATGATCCGTCCGCAACAGAAAAAGCAAAAAGAGATCCAGAAATCACGCGAAGCCTTAAAAACCGGTGATAAAGTAATCACAGCAGGAGGCATCTATGGTAAGATCAAAGAAATCGGTGACACCTATATGCTAATCGAAATTTCAGACGGTGTTCGTATACGTGTAGATAAGACTTCTATCTTTGCTTCTTCAGAAGACGCACAGCAAAAATAAGAAACAATAAATATGTCGCAGCTTGATAGAATAAATTACTCATTCAAGTCTGCCCGGATGAAGATTAATGCTTTTCTGCGTCGTCAAAGATGGAAAGAAGCATTAATCTTTTTCTCTTTCGTACTACTGGCTTTTGGCTTTTGGTTATTACAAAGCCTGCAACAGGAATATGAAATAGAAATCAGTATTCCGGTCAGATACAAAAATATTCCTCCGGATGTTTCCTTTACTGAAACACCTCCACAAGAGGTTGTTGCAAGAGTAAAAGATAAAGGAAGTGTTTTGCTTAACTATTCCTTCGGCCGTTCGTTTGCCCCGATCGAAGCGAATATGAAAAATCAAACGGAGAAGAGTGGTTCTTTATCTATCGCCAAAAAGACAATACAAAGCGATATCCAAAAACAACTGTTAGCGACAACTTCCTTAACAGGGTTCGAACCGCAACATATCGATGCAGCTTATAGTAAACGTATAAAAAAAGAGATACCTGTTGTCTTCGATGGGGCAATACAGACTAATCCTGGGTTTCACATATCCGGAAATATTACAATTTCCCCAGCAAATATCAGCGTATATGCCAGTGATGTAGTGCTGGATACATTGAATCAGGCAAAAACTGTATTTACAGAGATAAAAAAAGGAAATAAAACGATCACTAAGACCATACAGCTACAAAAAGTAGATGAAGCGACTTATGATCCGACAAGTGTTACTGTAACGATCCCAATCGAAGAATTCACGGAAAAAACGCTGGAGATACCTGTACTCTGTACTGATTTACCTCCACATTACACCTTGCGTACTTTCCCTGCTATTGCAAAAGTAACATGCAGTATCCCGCTATCCCGTTTCAAGGATTTATCGGAGGATGCATTTGAAATCAAATTTTCATTTAAAGATCTGGAACAAAACGCATCGGGAACACTTCCCATTCACCTGACAAAAAAACCGGATTGGGTAAGTTCCGCGACACTTGTTCCTGATAAAATAGAATTCATTCTGGAGCAAAACAATCTTCATGATTAAAATTGGAATAACCGGAGGTATTGGAAGCGGCAAATCGGTTGTAGCTTCCTTATTCAACTTATACGGAATACCTGTCTACGTGGCAGATACTGAAAGTAAGAAACTTACAGCCACATCCCCTATCATCAAAAAACAGTTGATAGACTTATTCGGTGAGGATCTTTATACAGAACAAGAATTGAATAAAAAGCTATTAGCTTCACATATATTCGGAAATCCTGAACATCTCAAGCAGGTTAATGCCATAATACATCCGGAAGTAAACCGCCATTTTACGGAATGGGCAAAAAGCCAGTCGTCTGAACTCTGTGCGATAGAATCTGCAATTCTTTTTGAATCCGGCTTTAATAAAATGGTAGATAAAAGCATTATGGTATATGCGCCACTGGGGCTTCGTATCGAACGAGCTTTACAACGCGACAACACCTCCCGGGAAGATATCGTAAACCGTATCAATAGCCAATTACCGGATGAAACAAAAAAGGAATGGTCTGATTATGTTATCCATAATGACAACCGACAAGCGTTATTGCCTCAGATCGAGAAATTTCTGAGCTCTCTCCGAACTTCTGCAACCGGATAAGTGATTTAATTCACATTCTCTTTCATATTTTTCTTTCCGATTGTAACGGTTAAATCGTATAGTTATGCTACATTTGCAGCTTTAAAGTTTAACACTATTAGAAAACGAAGTATTATGTTGAAGACTATTTTGTCTATTTCGGGAAAACCGGGATTATTTAAATTGGTTTCCCACGGAAAGAACATGCTGATTGTCGAATCGCTGACAGATAAGAAAAGAGTACCTGCGTATGCAAAAGATAAAGTAATCTCGTTAGGTGATATTGCTATTTATACAACCGAGACGGAAGTTCCTTTACATGAAGTACTCACCAGCGTAAAAAATAAAGAAAACGGAGCAAAAGTAACAGTTCCTTCCGATACCAAAGAACTGCGTAACTATTTTGCAGAAGTATTGCCTGATTTCGACCGCGAAAGAGTATATCCAAGCGATATTAAGAAATTGCTGACATGGTATAATATCCTGATCGGAGCCGAGATTACCGACTTCACACCGGAAGAAGAACCGACAGCAGAAGAAGTGAAAGCGGAAGAAGAAACAAGCGCTGAAGAAAAAGCCGAATAAAAACAAATCAGCATAAAAAAGCGATGCATAATTAAATGCATCGCTTTTTTATATCATAATGTATTATCAAAACAACGGATTATCCACCTTTTCTTTCAACAAGGCAAGATCTATTACCTGACGAATATCCTCCACATAGTGGAAAGTCAGACCTTTCACATATTCCGCTTTGATCTCATTGATATCTTTCTGATTCTCTTTGCACAAGATCAATTCCTTGATACCGGCTCGTTTAGCTGCCAGAATCTTTTCTTTGATTCCACCTACCGGAAGAACTTTACCACGAAGCGTTATTTCTCCAGTCATTGCCAGGTTCTTTTTCACTTTACGCTGGGTAAACGCAGACACAAGAGAAGTCACCATCGTTACACCAGCACTAGGTCCGTCCTTCGGTATAGCCCCTTCAGGGACATGAATATGTACGTTCCAGTTTTCAAATAATTCTTCGTTAATATCGAATAAAGAAGCATGAGCATGAATAAATTCAAGTGCCAACATGGCAGATTCTTTCATTACCTCTCCCAAATTACCTGTCAAAGTTAACTTAGAACCTTTACCACGGCTCAGGCTCGATTCCACAAACAGAATCTCCCCTCCTACTGCAGTCCAGGCTAATCCTGTAACAACACCGGCATATTCGTTACCTTGATATTTATCCCGGCTATATTCGATTTGTCCCAGATATTCATGGAGATCTTCCGGTTTGATCTGTGACGGGATTGCCTCGTCGGAAGCCACTTTACGGGCCAGCTTACGCATGATCTTGGCAATCTTCTTATCCAGTTCACGAACACCGCTCTCACGGGTATATGATTCAATTATTACCTGTAAAGTCTTTTTGGGGAGCTTCACCTTACCTTTGCTAAGGCCATGAGCTTCGAGTTGTTTCGGGACCAGGTGGCGGGCTGCAATTTCCACCTTTTCCTCCAGGATATAACCACTTACTTCAATCAGTTCCATACGATCCAGTAACGGTTGAGAAATCGTATTCAGATTATTAGCCGTAGCTATAAACATGACTTTACTTAAATCATAGTCAATATCCAGATAATTATCATGGAATGTCGAGTTCTGTTCCGGGTCCAATACTTCCAGTAATGCAGAAGCCGGATCACCTTTAAAATCGTTTGTTACCTTATCTATTTCGTCCAGGATAAAGACAGGATTAGAACTTCCCGCCTTCTGAATATTCTGGATAATACGCCCGCTCATCGCACCGATATAGGTACGGCGATGACCACGTATTTCAGCTTCATCATGTAAACCGCCCAACGAAATACGCACATATTTACGATGTAAAGCTTCAGCAACAGATTTACCTAAAGAAGTTTTACCAACTCCCGGAGGTCCGTATAAACAGATAATGGGCGATTTCATATCTCCTTTCAACTTCAATACAGCCAAATGTTCTATAATACGCTCTTTCACCTTTTCCAAACCATAATGATCGCGATCAAGAACTTTCTGGGCATGAGCCAGATTAAAGTTATCCTTGCTGTATTCATTCCATGGAAGGTTGATTATTGTCTGTACATATTGTGTCTGTATAGAAAAATCAGGAGACTGCGGATGCAGACGTTCCAGCTTACGAACTTCCTTTTCAAATATTTCAGCTACAGCTGCCGGCCACTTCTTACGGGCAGCCTTTTCACGCAATTCTTTTATTTCGAGATCGTTTATATTTCCACCCAGCTCTTCCTGGATCGTCTTGATCTGTTGCTGGAGGAAATATTCCTTCTGTTGCTGATTGATATCTTCATGCGTCTTCATCTGGATAGAAGCTTTAAGTTCTACCAGCTGATATTCACGATTTAGGATAAACAACAAACGATATGCACGATCTTTCAGGTCACCGATCAACAGTAGTTCCTGTTTCTCAGCCGATCCACTGGGAATATTACTACAAGAAAAATTAATCAGGTAAAGAACATTCTTATTATTCTTTATGGAAAATATCAGATCACGTGGCGGCTCATTCAAAGCCCCCAGCATTTTTATGGTAAGATCTTTAATTGTGGAGATCAGCGCTTCGAACTCACGATCTGACTTTTTCGGCATTTTATCTTCCAGCAAAGATATTTTGCCCTTCAGATAAGGCTCTGTCTCTTTTAAAGATTCCAAAGCGAAACGTTTTTTCCCCTGCAGGATCACGGTTGTCGTACCATCCGGCATTTCCAGAACACGCACGATATCAGCAATCACACCAGTTGTGTACAGATCATCCAAACCGGGATCTTCCGTATTCATCTCTTTCTGACATACCACACCGATCAGTGCTTTCTTATAAACAGCTTCTTTTATCAGACGCATAGATTTCGGACGACCGACTATAACCGGCATAGCTACTCCCGGAAAAAGAACCATATTCCTCAACGGAAGAATAGGTATTTCATTACCGACTTTCTCTATACCCTCTGTAAAATCCTCATCCACATCGCACTCTGTCAGGATAGGCATTACAATACCAATATTATCATCTAAATCGTCGTACGACTCTTCAGTAAACCTCTTCATTCTTTCTTTCATCATATTTTCTTCCCTATCAATTGTATGTATTGATACAATAAACGTGCCAAAGTTACAGCTTTTTCAGTCAATTCTAACTACTTTTGCACCTTACATTATAAATATTATATGGCAAATCCTTATTTCCGATTCAAGGAATTTACAATTTATCATGATAAATGCGCAATGAAGGTCGGAACCGACGCCGTGTTGCTGGGAGCCTGGGCTGAAACTACCCAATGCAAAAGCATACTGGATATAGGAACCGGAACCGGCATTATCGCTTTAATGCTGGCTCAACGGAGTTCGGCGGAAATCGATGCGATCGATATCGATAAAGATGCATACATACAAGCGACAGAAAACGTAATAGCCTCTCCTTTTGCCGAAAGAATAAAAGTGATACATTCTTCATGTACTGATTTTGTGATGTCAAATCCACAGAAGAAATATGATTTGATCGTATCCAACCCTCCTTACTTTATAAATTCACTGAAATGTCCGGATACTAAACGTACGATTGCCCGCCATACCGAAACACTACGACTTCCGGAACTGATCCGGGAAGTTCGGACCTTGTTATCTCCTACGGGACGAATCGCATTGGTATTACCCCATGAACAAATAGATGAAGTCAGGAAACTCGCGTCCATAAACGATTTATATATTTACAGGCAAACAGACGTAATCCCTGTCCCCGGAGCACAACCCAAGCGATTACTGATAGAATTGTCAGCTACAGAAGAAAGCATAACAAAACGGGATACACTGATTATAGAAAAAGCCCGCCATCAGTATACCCCGGAATATATTGCACTCACCAAAGAGTTCTATCTGAAAATGTAAGGTAATCTTTTATCAAAGAAACGGGTCACCTCACCAAACAGGTTATGTACCTCCTTCGTAAAAGAAACCACTTCGGGAGTTATAACATGCAATGATTGCGGCATGACAGAAATATCGATCCGACTATCGGCCATCACCGGTTCACCATCCAAATGCATTACCCCCGGATTCTGCCGGATAATTGTAACCTGCTGGGCTTTCAGTGTCTTGATCTTACTATTCCTATCTATCTGTTTCGTAAAAAGCTGAATAGCCAGAGGAGCTATATCCAGCGGAGTGAAAGGAGATAAGATCGTCAGATCCATCCGTCCATCCTGGATATTGGCATGTGGAGCAATAAACGCATTATTCCCATATTGGGACGCATTGGCACATGCCACCAGAAACGCTTTCTCCTTGATTGTCTGGTTGTCGACCAACAACTCATAAGGCTCCGGTTTATAGCTTAGATATTCTTCTACTGTATTCTTTATATAGGTCAGAGATCCGCGACGTTTTTCTTCTGCAAACTTCTGGCTTACAGCGGCATCAAAACCGACTCCACAAGTACAGAAAAACACCTGGTTGTTGGCTTTGCAACAATCGATTGTGGAAATATGCCCTTTGATAATCAGGTCTAATGCCCGTTTAGCATCCATCGGTATATGCAACTCGCGAGCCAGTCCGTTACCAGATCCTTTCGGAACAATCCCTAACACGGCATCAGAATGGAGCATAGAACGGGCTATTTCATTCACCGTGCCATCGCCACCTACTGCTATAATACAATTAGCCCCCTCATCGATCGCTTTTTTCGTCAACTCACTTGCATGCCCCCGGTATTCGGTAAATGAGATATCCAGCAAACAGTTGCCTTTCTCGCACATCTGCTCTATCATTCTGGGTATCTTTCTCTTCGAACCTACTCCGGATATAGGATTTATTATAGCCTGCACCTTTATTCTTTTTCCGTCCATCCTAACTGTTTATAAAGATTGAAGGGACAAAAATAATGCTTTTGTAAAACTTTTAAAGCATTAAGGCAACTATAAGTTATTTTTTTACTACTTTTGCGGCTGGATTTGCCGAAACATAGGTGAATATGTATGCGACAAACCTGCAATTCTTTGAATAGAATTTTAATAAGCGAGAAAATCATTCTCTTCAATAATAATATGAAACTTTTACAAGAGAAACTAGCAAAGTACGATGCTCCTCAAAAAGCAATGGCTGCAGGAATTTACCCTTATTTCAGAATGATCGAAAGCGATCAGGACACTGAGGTAATGATCAGCGGCAAAAAAGTCTTGATGTTTGGCTCTAACGCTTATTTAGGATTAACCAACCATCCTAAAGTAAAAGAAGCTGCAATTGAAGCGATCAAGAAATATGGCACAGGTTGCGCAGGTTCGCGTTTCCTGAATGGTACACTCGACATCCATATTCAATTAGAGAAACGTCTGGCTGAATTTGTCGGAAAAGAAGACGCAATCGTTTATTCTACAGGTTTCCAGGTCAACCTGGGAGTAGTATCCTGTCTGACAGGACGTGAAGATTACATCCTATGGGATGAATTAGACCATGCCTCTATTATCGAAGGTCATCGTCTTTCCTTCTCGACCAAGTTGAAATATAAACATAACGATATGGATTCACTGGAAAAGCAACTTCAGAAGTGCGAACCGGATAAAGTGAAACTGATCGTTATCGATGGTGTATTCAGTATGGAAGGTGACGTAGCCAAGCTTCCTGAAATCGTCGCTTTAGCTAAAAAGTATAATGCCAGCATTATGGTAGACGAAGCACACGGTTTAGGCGTTCTGGGAGATCACGGACGCGGAACATGTAACCACTTCGGTGTTACCGACGACGTAGACCTGATCATGGGCACATTCAGTAAATCACTGGCTTCTATCGGTGGATTTATCGCTTCAGATAAAGATACAATCAACTACCTCCGTCACAATTCACGTTCATACATTTTCAGTGCTAGTAACACGCCGGCCGCTACTGCTGCAGCAGGTGCCGCACTCGATATTATGTTGAGCGAACCGGAACGTATCGAACACCTTTGGGACCTGACGCATTACGCACTAGACGGTTTCCGGAATATGGGTTGTGAAATCGGACATACGTCAACTCCGATTATCCCGTTGTTCATCCGTAACAACGACTTGACATTCCTTATCGTTAAGGAACTATTCGAAGCCGGTATCTTTGTAAACCCGGTTGTTTCACCGGCTGTTGCCCCGGAAGATACGCTAATCCGCTTCTCTTTGATGGCCACTCATACAAAAGAGCAACTGGATAAGGCACTCGAAGCGATCCACAGAGTATTTAAAAGTCACGGCTTAGTAAAATAAGCGTATTGTCTAAAAGATATTTATATGAAAAGGCTGTCAATTTTATTATTTGACAGCCTTTTCCTGTTTTTCACCACTCGATTATAATGCTTTATCTCCTTTCATCCTTTTTATTCATCATAGACAATAAATCTTTGCCTGCTTTGAATTTGACACTCATACGAGGAGTAATCCGGCAAAGGCATCGACCAGTTCCACGGTAATGTCGGTCCAGTACAAAGGCTTACCTGCCGCAAAGCGGTACAACCGATTTTGTACCACCCGATAGAGGTCGGCAGTGCTTTCTTTTCCGGCTTCCCGCTTTCGGGAAACCTGTACATTCAGGTAACTAAAAATGGAATGTCTCATATATTTATATGTGATAAAGAATAAAGAACAAATATCAGAACTATTGTTCCATAATAATTTATCGAACCTTTTTTCATAGCACCTTGCTCATTCTCTGAGAATATTTGACTATTTTTGCGTAATTGTAGACACTATAAATACACATATATATTACCAGACAATGGATTTCAAACTAAATACAGGTGGTTGCTGCATGGGAAAAAAAGGATGCAGCAAAATACAAAATAATAAACTGAATACCTACGATTGGCTTTGCGATGTACCCGATGCGGAGAATGCAACCGATTACGTAGAAGTACAATTTAAGAATACCCGTAAAGGATATTTCCTGAACAGTTCTAAAATACCTTTGGAAAAAGGGGATATGGTAGCCGTCGAGGCCAGTCCCGGACATGACATAGGTACAGTTACCCTTACCGGAAAACTTGTCCTTCTTCAAATGAAAAAGAACAATGTACGTACCGGCGAAGGTTATGAACCTAAAAAGGTCTATCGCAAAGCGAAACCGACTGACATAGAGAAGTACGAAGAGGCAAAAGCGAAAGAGCATGCCACCATGATCCGTTCGCGCCAGATCGCTGCCGACCTGGGATTGAATATGAAGATCGGAGACGTAGAGTACCAGGGAGACGGTAACAAAGCGATCTTCTATTATATTGCCGACGAACGTGTCGATTTCCGCCAACTGATCAAAGTTCTGGCAGAAGCATTCCGCGTCCGTATCGAAATGAAGCAGATCGGAGCCCGCCAGGAAGCCGGACGTATCGGAGGTATCGGCCCGTGCGGACGTGAACTATGCTGTTCCAGTTGGATGACTAGTTTCGTATCCGTTGCAACCGGAGCAGCCCGCTATCAGGATATATCCATGAACCCTCAGAAGCTGGCCGGACAATGTGCCAAATTGAAATGTTGCATCAACTATGAAGTGGATGCTTACGTGGAAGCACAGAAGCGTTTACCTTCCAGGGAGATCGTTCTGGAAACGAAAGACAACAACTACTATCATTTCAAAACAGATATCTTCAAACGTGAGATCACTTATTCTACAGATAAGTCGTTTGCTGCAAACCTGGTTACCATATCAGCCGACCGTGCGTTCGATGTGATCAACATGAATAAGAAAGGAAGTAAACCGGTTACATTGGAAGCCGACACGAAACCGCAACCGCCTAAACGCGACGCACAGGATATTCTCGGTCAGGACAGTGTTACCCGCTTCGATTCTGTTAAGAAAAAGAAGAAAAAACGTCCGTCGGGAAATAACGGCGGTGGCAATGGTGGCAGCAATAACAACGCTCCGGCCAATAACAATGCCTCGGCTAATAATGAAAACGGAAATAACAAACCGATAGTAAATGCTCGGCCGGCAAACAATCGTCCCGGAAATGGAGAAAAGCAACCCGGCAACGACAACAACAGGAATTCCGGTAACAACAATAACGGTAACAAAGGCGGAGGAAACAATAACGGCAACAACAACCGCAACAACAATAATAACAACCGGAATAACAGAAACAAACAAAAGCCTAAAGGAAATAATGACAAGCCTGCGAATAATGACAAACCTCAGCAACCAGCTAAACCGGCAAATAAACCGGAGAATAAGCCCGAAGCTTAAAGGACTCATTGTCGTTCTATTTACATTCTTATGCTTCTCCTGCGATCAACAGGCCTTGTACGACCAGTACCAGGCCATTGATAATACAGCGTGGGAGAAGGATAAGGAATACTATTTCTCTTTTCAGGTAGACGACATTTCCTGTCCTTACAATCTTACGCTCGAGGTACGTAATAATAATATGTATCCTTACCAGAACCTTTGGTTATTCTGCAACGAAGAACAACCGATAGGCCCTCTTAAACGGGATACCATAGAATGCGTATTGGCAGACGAGTTCGGGAAGTGGTACGGACATGGTATTTCTTTATTTCAATCTAGCTTTCCCATACGGGAGAAATATACATTCGAACATCCGGGAATGTACACCTTCAGTTTCCGCCAGGGAATGCGAGACAGTACATTGAAAGGAATCCAGGAAATAGGTTTCCGCGTAGAGAAAGCAAAATAATCATCGTTCTCTACGGGAAGCATCCAGGCGAAGAAAGATAAATAACAGAATCGTAAATCCAAGCAAAGAGGAGCCTCCATAGCTGAAGAATGGTAGTGGAATACCGATTACCGGAGTCAACCCGGTCACCATCCCTACATTAATAGCCAGGTGAAAAATAAAGATGGAGGCTACGCTGTATCCATAAACCCGGTTAAATGTACTATTCTGTCTTTCGGAAAGCATAATTAACCGGATAATAAATATACCGAACAAGATCAATACGGCTGTAGAACCAATAAAGCCCTGCTCCTCTCCGACCGTACAAAAGATAAAGTCGGTATCCTGTTCCGGTACATACTTTAATTTCGTCTGCGTCCCATTGAGGAATCCTTTGCCGGTCAATCCCCCCGAACCGATAGCGATCTTCGATTGATTTACATTATATCCGGCACCGCTCGGATCATCTTCCAGTCCCAAAGAGACTTTTATGCGTATCTGTTGATGCGGTTCCAGTATATTATCGAAAACATAATCT
This sequence comes from Parabacteroides timonensis, assembly GCF_900128505.1. Lineage (NCBI taxonomy): Bacteria > Pseudomonadati > Bacteroidota > Bacteroidia > Bacteroidales > Tannerellaceae > Parabacteroides > Parabacteroides timonensis. The sequence continues at coordinate 1,317,195 of NZ_LT669940.1, read as the reverse complement.
ACCGAGTACATAAAGGCCAATGACCCCAAGGCAAAGCTAGCTATCAAAGCATAATGCCATACCCAGTTCCTCACAGACAAATAGATAAGATAGATAACCGCCAGCCCTACCAACCCCATAGCTATCCAAGCAAAATTGACAGGAACGAATAACGACACGATATATCCTCCCAGATAAGCTATCGCCGTACCGCTCAACATCACGAGCAGGGCCGTCCTGTCCCGGCGAACTACCGTCACCAAAATATATGTAATAAACAGGATGATGGATGACACGATCAGCTCTCCCATCTGCGTAGCTCCGAGAACAACCTCCGAAAACTTCATGGTTGTAACAAAGAAAATCACTGCACAGACTCCCGATAATAATATATACCCAGACATTCCTTCACGATACAGCATCAGGAAAAAGGCCAGATACACCAGGGCGGAGCCTGTTTCCTTCTGCAAAATAATGCAGATCATCGGTAAGAAAACGATCAAAAGAGTTATCCCGAAATTCTTCGGAGTCGTCAATTTAAAACCATAGGAATTCATAAACTTGGCCACAGCCAGTGCCGTAGCGAATTTTGCAAATTCAGCAGGCTGTATACGGAAGCTCCCAAACTTCAGCCAGGAATGAGACCCCTTAATATCAGGGGCCAGAAATATCGTCGCTATCAACAATACAATAATGGCTGCATAGATCAGGTAAGCGAAAACGTCAAAAAAGTCGCTTTCCAGCATGAGTATGATAAATACAACAGCCATACATATTCCGATCCACATCAACTGGGAACCGGGGCGACCACTTATATCGAACAAGCCGACACTGTCAAACTCGAAGCTAGCTCCACAAATAGTAAACCAACCGGCTACAACCATCAATATATAAAGTAAGATGGTGAACCAGTCGACTGTTTTCCATATTTCTGTTTTCCTATAACCCACGATCTACTAAAGAATATATCTTATCAGATTCTACTACCGTATTACTTATTTGTTCTTCCAGAGCCTTATCTTCCGGAGAGATTTCTCCCTTCAGATAAAGTTCCATCATCAGTTTACCGATCGGCACACCGAAGACAGCCCCGAAACCTCCGTTCTGCACATAAACACAAATCGCTACTTTCGGATTTTTATAAGGAGCAAAACCGATAAATGCCGAGTGATCCTTACCATGAGGGTTTTCAGCCGTACCGGTCTTACCGCATACCTCGATACCGGGAATAGCGGCTTTCCAACAAGTTCCGCCCACTACGGCATTCCGCATCCCTTCTGCTATTACATCATAATATTTCGAGTCGATCGTAGGATAACGCCTGTTCGTATAAAGCGTATCCAAAGGAGTATCCTGCACCTCTTTTACAACATGAGGCGTAATGAAATATCCCCGGTTAGCAATTGTCGCAGCCAGATTACATATTTGTAAAGGCGTCGCTGAAACTTCCCCCTGACCGATCGCTATGGAAATAACGGTACTCGAATTCCAACGACCTCTATATGCCTTGTCGTACACTTTACTATTCGGTATATATCCTCTTTTCTCTCCAGGTAAGTCGATACCGAGCGGATAACCATACCCCATCGAAACCAGATGGTTCTTCCAGACCTCAAACGCCTCCTGAACAGTAGGATACCGGCGACGGCTATCCAACATATCATGCAATCCCCAGCAAAAATAAGAGTTACATGAAGTAGCCAAAGCCGGAACCAGGCTCAAAGGAGAAGGATGTCCGTGACAGGCCGGCTTTCCTCCCCGGAAAGTATATCCATGGGCACAGGTGTACATTGTTTCAGGGGTAATGACGCCTTCCTGCAGAAAGATCAATCCCTGTGTAGGTTTAAATGTTGAGCCGGGAGGATAAAATCCGGTTATGGAACGGTCGATAAGCGGTGTTCGAGGGTCTTCTTCCAGGATTTTATGATTCTTTCCTCTCTGGCGTCCAACCAACAGGCTCGGATCATAATTAGGAGAAGAGACCATACAAAGTACTTCTCCCGTTTCCGGTTCGATCATAACGATACTACCGACCTTATTTTTCATCAATTTTTCTCCGTAAGCCTGCAAATCCATATCGATGGAAAGTTTCAGGTTCTTTCCGGACACCGGGGCTACGTCGCTATTACCTTCATCGTATTTTCCTTTTATACGCCCATGCACATCCCGTAAAAGGATCTCTACTCCTTTTACACCACGCAACTCTTTCTCATACGAGCGTTCAACACCTGCACGGCCGGAATAATCGCCTTGCACATAATAATCGTCCTTTTTTATATCTTTCCGGTCCACTTCACCGATATTACCCAGAATGTGAGCGGCATAAGGATACTCATATTGCCGGATCGTACGGTTCTGAATATAAAATCCAGGAAATTTATATAACTTTTCCTGCAATACCCCGCACTCCTGTGCAGAAAGATTGTTCATAAACACCTGCGGGACATACGACGAATAACCCGGATTCAACTGGCGGTTCTTCAAATCGGCAATCCTCTTTTCAAACTGCTCTTTGGTTATGCTCAGGATATTACAAAAGTCAAGCGTATCGAACGGCTGAACCTCACGCATGATAAGCATTACTTCATACGCCGGCTGGTTATAAACAAGTAATTTCCCGTTACGGTCGTAAATCATACCGCGGGAAGGTAATAAAGTCTTTTTCAGGAACGCATTGCTGTCAGCCCACGCTTTATAATCGTTCTCCACCACTTGAAGGTAGAACAAACGGATAATAAAAACGATGACCAACAGAACAACGGCACCTATAATAACATAGCGCCTGTTCTCAAGTGTATACTTTGCATTAGTCTCCACTCTTTTGGGTCTCTATATTGAATGCTTCTATTGTACAAATTAATAATGTAGTCGTTATTACACTCGCTCCGATACGGATAGCAAGGAATAACGGATCGAATAAGGTCAGCGATTCGATCAGAAACAGCGTTACATGATGAATCAGCACTAACGACAGTACATACCGGAAAAAACCTCCATAACCGAATGTTTTATAAGAAGGATATATTCCGTCCGGAAGATCCTTTCCCATATAAAAACGTATCAGCGGTTCACGTATAAATCCGGTCAAGGTACATGCTGCTGCATGCATTCCGGGAGTATTTGAAAATAAATCGATCACCAGACCGATAAGGAACGAGAAAAGAACGACCAGATCGCGTAGCGAACCGACCGGCATCTTTATAATAAAATAAAGATACAGGAATGGTGTTGCGATCCGCAGAAAATGAATATTATTCAAGATCAATACCTGGACCAACACCAATACAACAAAATAAAGCAATCCTCTTATTAAATTATTAATCATTTCTTCTTGCTTCTTGTTCTACCCTTATCTGTTCTTCCTGATTAAAATTTTTTATGATACGGACGTTATTCAACGATTGGAAATCCGTTGCCAGTTCGACTTTCAGTGTAAAGAAGTTATCGTCATGCTGTTTTTCAAAATCAGCAACTGTTCCGACTATAATCCCCGCAGGGAATACACTTGAAAAACCACTGGTCACAATCGTGTCGCCTTTCTGAAACTCCACATGCCTCGGCAGTTCTTCCAGATTGGCATAACGTGTATTACGCCCGTCCCAGCTTAATGAACCGAAATAGCTACTCCCCAACACCTTGCAACTAAGTCTAGACTTAGGATTGAGTAACGGAATAACTACTGAAAAATGATCTGCCACTGTTGAAACAATCCCAACAACTCCGCGTTCGGAAACAACTCCCATATCCGGAGCTATCCCGTCCTTACGTCCTTTGTTTACAGTGATATAATTCGAAAGATGACTCACACTGTTATTGGCCACTTCCGCTAAGATAAAACTATACTGAAACTGCTCGATCGAGTCGGGAGCAAACCCGGCAAAGTTCACCGTATCGGCCATCATCATATCCAGCCGATCCTGTAACTCCAACAGGTCCATTTCCAGTTGCCCGTTCCTTTCCAACAATTCCTTGTTTATCTCGCGCAGGTCGAGATAGGATCTAACATAACCGGAAACAGAAGCAATATGTCCTGTCAATACATTTGCAGAACTAAAGATTATATTCCGCTGATATGCGCTATTGCGATAAATCAGCATTACCGAAACAATCTCAAGCAAAACAAACAGAAACCAATGCCTCTTTCTTACCAGGAAGTCCAGCAGTTTACGCATAATCAATTTAACAAGTTGACAGTTGACAAGTGACAGTGGACAGTTAGATTAGAAAAACTAAGCTGTCAACCGTCACTTGTCAACTGTCAACTATTTTATCGAATAAGGAAATTAAATTTATCTATATTCTTCAACGCTACACCTGTACCTTTCGCTACCGCATGCAACGGGTCTTCAGCGATATGGAACGGGATGTTGATCTTATCTGTCAATCGTTTGTCGAGTCCGCGCATCAGGGCACCCCCACCGGCCAGATAGATACCGTTGCGTACGATATCGGCATACAGTTCAGGAGGCGTCTGTTCCAATGCACTCAGGATAGCAGCTTCCATCTTCGAGATAGATTTCTCCAGACAGTGCGCGATTTCCTGATAAGAAACAGGAACTTCCATCGGAAGAGCAGTCATCTGGTTCGGACCGTGTACGATATAATCTTCAGGAGGATTATCCAGGAACGTTAATGCTGAACCTACATTGATCTTGATCAATTCGGCCGTACGTTCGCCTACCTTCACGTTGTGCTGGCGACGCATATATTCCATAATATCAGCCGTCAAGTCGTCACCGGCAATACGGATTGATTTATTGGATACGATACCTCCCAGCGAGATAACAGCGATCTCGGTTGTTCCACCGCCTATATCTACGATCATGTTGCCTTCGGGAGCTTCGACATCAATACCGATACCGATTGCAGCGGCCATAGGTTCATAAATCATATATACATCACGGCCTCCGGCATGTTCGGCGGAGTCGCGTACGGCACGAATCTCTACTTCTGTACTACCGGAAGGGATACATACCACTACACGGAGTGAAGGAGAAAACCAGCGGTGTTTCGGATTGATCATTTTGATCAGGCCGCGTATCATCTGCTCTGCAGCAAAGAAGTCGGCAATCACACCGTCGCGAAGCGGACGGATCGTACGAATGTTCTCATGCGTCTTTCCGTGCATCTGGCGTGCCTTTTCGCCAACAGCCAATACTTTGTCGGTACGTCTGTCGAGGGCAACTACCGATGGCTGATCTACTACTACTTTACCACCACTGATGATGATGGTATTCGCAGTACCCAGGTCCATCGCTATTTCTTGTGTGAAAGAAAATAATCCCATTTTTTAATAAGGTGTTTTTTTAATGTTTGAAATGACGGACTCCCGTCTTAACCATAGCCAAGCCATGCGCGTTGCAATACTCAACGGACAACTTGTCATTTACAGAACCACCCGGCTGAATAACAGCAGTAATACCTGCCTTATCAGCAATTTCAACACAGTCTGGGAATGGGAAGAATGCATCCGAAGCCATAACGGCACCTTTCAGATCGAACTCGAAAGAGTTTGCCTTTTCAATAGCCTGTTTCAAAGAGTCTACACGCGATGTCTGACCGATACCACTAGCGCAAAGCTGTTTATTCTTTACCAGCGTGATAGCGTTTGATTTACTGTGTTTCACCAGTTTATTAGCGAACAACAGGTCTTCCACTTCCTGAGAAGAGGGATGTTTGTCTGTCATCGGTTCCAGATCTGCAACAGTCTGGATACTGAGGTCTTTTTCCTGCATTAATGCACCATTCAAGAGTGAACGGAACTGCATCGGACAAGTCTTTGTTTCCTTACGGATCAGGATGATGCGGTTTTTCTTTTGCATCAATACTTCCAAAGCGTCTTTTGTATATTCCGGGGCGATGATCACTTCGAAGAAAATCTTGTTGATCTCTTCAGCTACTTCTTTATCAATTGCGCTGTTGGCAATCAGAATACCGCCGAATGCAGAAACCGGGTCACCGGCCAGTGCATCTTTCCATGCTTCCAGCACGGTAGGACGGGATGCGATACCACAAGCGTTATTATGTTTGAGGATAGCGAATGTCAATTCATTGAACTCGTCGATCAGGCTGACAGCAGCATCGATATCCAACAAGTTATTGTAAGAAATCTCTTTACCGTGTATCTGGTCGAACATATCGCTGAACTTACCATAGAACTTAGCGGCCTGGTGAGGATTTTCACCATAACGCAGGTTCATCGGCTGGTCTACGGCTGCACGGAAGTGTGAGCCTTCACGTCCGTCAAAATAATTGAAGATAGCAGAATCATAGCCTGATGAAACAGCAAAAGCTTCTTTGGCAAACCATTTACGGTCTTCCAGGGAAGTTTCTGCCCCCTTTTCATTCAGCACTTGCATCAAAGGCTGATACTGTGCTTTAGATGCTACGATCACTACATCTTTGAAGTTCTTTGCAGCGGCACGGATCAATGAGATACCACCTATATCTATCTTTTCGATGATTGCCTGTTCTTCCGCACCAGAAGCTACTGTTTCTTCAAACGGATACAAGTCTACAATCACCAAGTCAATTTCAGGAATTTCATATTCTGCAATCTGTGCTTTGTCGCCATCATTGTCTCTACGGTTAAGGATGCCACCGAAAACTTTCGGGTGAAGAGTCTTAACACGTCCTCCTAAAATTGAAGGATATCCGGTCAGGTCTTCCACCGCATCACAAGGAATGCCTAATGATTCGATAAATGTTTGTGTTCCCCCTGTTGAAACGAAGCTAACGCCCTCGCTATGAAGCTTTTTTAAGATTTCATCCAGTCCCTCTTTATGGAATACAGAGACTAATGCACGCTTAATACGTTTTGTTGCAGCCATCTTTGTTGAGTTTATTTTAATGTTTTAGAGCACAAAAGTAGACAATTATTTTCAATATGTACATTAATGTAACTATTTTATTCCCGGACGAATTCTTTAATAAAACTTAGAATCTGTTGAAAACTGTGCTCCTGCCTCTTTCCTACTATATAGGAAAATCAAAGAAAAGGATCAGCTTAACACCCTCTTATACCGATATTTTTTAGTACCTTTGCGCTCTCTTTCGAAATTTAATAGGTATACAAAATATGATAACGGTAAACAATCTGGACGTACAGTTCGGCAAACGTATCCTTTTTCAGGATGTAAATATGAAGTTTACGCCGGGCAACTGCTACGGTATTATCGGCGCCAATGGTGCCGGAAAATCAACGTTCCTCCGTGTGATCAGCAAACAGCTGGATCCGACACGCGGTACAGTTACTTTAGGTCCGGGAGAACGTCTTTCGGTATTAAGCCAGGACCACTTTGCTTTCGACGAACATACAGTTATGGATACGGTCCTGATGGGGCACACCACACTGTGGGAGGTTATGAGCGAAAAGAATGCGCTTTACGAAAAGCCGGACTTCAGTGATGCCGACGGTATCCGTGTTTCGGAACTGGAAGAGAAGTTTGCAGAAATGGAAGGATGGAACGCCGAGAGTGATGCAGCCAATCTTTTAAGCGGCCTGGGGATTGCCGAAGAGTATCATTACAGCATGATGAAAGACCTGAGCGGTAAGCAAAAGGTACGTATATTATTGGCACGTGCGCTTTTCGGACAGCCGGACAACCTGCTTTTGGATGAGCCGACCAACGACCTCGACTTAGAAACAGTAGGCTGGTTAGAGAATTACCTGTCCAACTCCGATCATACAATCCTGGTTGTGAGCCACGACCGTCACTTCCTTGACTCCGTTTGTACACACACTGTAGACATCGACTTCAACAAGTTGCAGATGTTTGCCGGTAACTATAGCTTCTGGTACGAATCAAGCCAGTTGGCACTTCGTCAGCAGCAGAACCAGAATAAGAAAGCGGAAGAAAAGAAAAAGGAACTGGAAGAGTTTATTCGCCGTTTCAGTGCCAACGTAGCGAAATCCAAACAGACTACCAGCCGTAAGAAGATGATCGAAAAGCTGAATATCGAAGAGATCAAGCCTTCTTCACGCCGTTATCCGGGTATTATCTTTACACCGAACCGCGAACCGGGCAACCAGATTCTCGAAGTGAAAGGACTGACTAAAAGCATTGAAGGCAAGACCTTATTCAAAGATTTAAACTTCAATGTGGAAAAAGATGATAAGATTGTCTTTATCAGCCGCGATCCTCGTGCCATGACAGCTCTTTTCCAGATCATCAACGGGGAAGAAAAGCCGGATGCCGGTACTTTCCAATGGGGACAAACGATCACAACAACCTATCTGCCACTGGATAATGCCAAATATTTCGACTCCGACTATAACCTGATCGACTGGTTGAGCCAGTTTGCAGGCGATACCAACGAAGTATTCCTGAAAGGATTCCTTGGCCGTATGTTGTTCTCGGGTGAAGAGCTATTGAAAAAGGTGAGCGTATTATCCGGAGGTGAAAAGATGCGTTGTATGATTTCCCGTATGATGTTGACGGACGCAAACTGTCTGATCCTGGATACACCGACCAATCACCTGGACCTGGAATCGATCCAGGCTTTCAATAATACATTGCAGTCATTCAAAGGAAACGTACTGTTCTCCAGCCATGACCACGAATTTATTCAAACTGTGGCAAACCGTATTATTGAACTGACCCCTAACGGCATCATCGACAAGATGATGGATTACGATGATTACATCACCGATCCAACAGTAGCCGAACTACGCGAAAAGTTATATAAATAATCAGATGAAGGGCGGCTGTATCAGTCGCCCTTCGTTTCTTAATAGACCATATATCCGACATTATGAGTAAACGATTGATCTTCCTTTTGGCAGTGTTCGCCCTCTGGCTTCCGGTTTTCGCTATCCAGAAACCGTTGTTCATGCTATACCATGCTTTAGAGAACAGCTGTTCTCTAACTGATTACCTACAGGTAATCTTACATGGAGTATTACTGGATTGTACAATCAGCGGATATCTGACTGTCATTCCTCTTCTTTGTGTACTGGTATCGATCTGGCTGCCGGGCTCTGTCTATAAAAAAATATTGAAAGGTTACTTTCTTATTATTGCAATCCTTGTGGCAGCAATTTATGCCGTCGATGTCGCATTATACGGTTATTGGGGATTTCGACTGGATGCGACCTTGTTCTTTTACCTGCAATCACCCAAAGATGCGCTGGCCAGTGTGCCGCTAAAAACTTTCGCCCTGCAACTGGTGATGTTCGCAGCCTATGCATGGGTCATCTACTGGCTATTCAAACGGTTGATCATTCCATTGTTTCCCTCTACCCCAGTGCGCAGGCGATTAGGCGGAACAATCGTTATCCTGCTGGTAGGCGGCATCCTGTTCATCCCTATCCGGGGAGGTGTAACTACTTCTACAGCAAATGTCGGCATGGTTTATTTCAGCAAGAACCAATTCCTGAACCACGCTGCGATCAACCCGACATTCAGCCTGATCGCATCGATGAGTAAACAACAGGACTTTGCCGCACAGTTCAATTTCTTTCCCGAAGAAGAAAGACAGAAACGTTACACTACACTCACCCAATACAACGATAGCCTGACAAACAATGCGGAAAAGACAGAACTGCTGACTACCGACCGTCCCAATATCCTTATCATCCTTTTGGAAAGCTTCACAGCCAATGCTATTGAAGCTGTCGGTGGAGAAGCAGGCATCACTCCCAATCTAAACAGGCTAAGTAAAGAAGGGGTAACATTCACTAATATGTATGCCAACTCTTTCCGTACCGATCGCGGACTGGTGGCTGTACTGAACGGATACCTGGCACAACCTACAACTTCCATCATGAAATATCCGGCTAAAAGCCAGACACTCCCATCCATTGCCAAAAGCCTTGGTGAACAGGGATACACAGCCGATATGCTTTATGGCGGAGATATCAACTTCACCAATATGCAGAGTTATTTCTTCGGTTCCGGATACAGCAAGATCACGGCCGATCGCGACTTTCCGCTAAGCAGCCGCCTAAGCAAATGGGGAGCTAACGATGATATTACTTTTTCTCATCTGTATGAATCGATCAGGGAGAGGAACGAAAAGACTCCATGGCTCAGCACTTTCCTGACGTTAAGCAGCCATGAACCATTTGAAGTGCCTTTCCATCACCTGGAAGATCCTTACCTCAACTCTGTTGCTTTCACGGACAGTTGTATCGGTAGCTTTGTCGACAAACTGAAAGAACTGCCTGTTTGGCAGAATACGTTGATCGTATTGATATCCGACCACGGCTATCGCTACCCTTCACCCATGCTTGATTATGAACCTCGCCGTTTCCATATCCCGATGATATGGCTGGGCGGAGCAGTCAAAGAGCCGGCAATCATTGACATATATGCTAATCAAACAGACCTGGCTGCTACACTATTAAGTCAGTTGAAACTGCCGCACGATCAGTTCACATTCAGCCGGGATATACTTGATCCGGGCTATCCGAAGTATTCCTTCTATACATTCTCAAACGGTTTTGGATATATAGACAGTACTGGCGTCTCAGTCTACGATAATGAAAGTAACAGGCCGCTATTGGAAAAGCCTTCGACAGACAGCAAAACCCGTCTGGATAACGGGAAAGTTCTTCTACAAACACTGTATGACGATTTAGGTAGCCGGTAACAATAAAAAAGAAGTTGCAGTAGAAACTGCAACTTCTTTTTTATCATTATATCATACAGATATTTACTCCTTTCTTTCTTCCGCTTTTTCAGCATTTACTTTCTTCTCATAGGCACTACGTAAGCAGATCATAGTATAAAACAGCAAAAGCACCCAATAATTAACAGCTGTACAAAATAAAAATGGCCGATCTTCTCAGATCAGCCACCTTAATATTATGTATACAAAATTTATTTAAAGACTTTATTTCGCGTAACTTACGGCACGAGTTTCACGAATAACCGTGATCTTTACCTGTCCCGGATAAGTCATTTCATCCTGTATCTTCTTTGCTATTTCATTTGACAGGTTTTCTGTATCCTTGTCGTCAATCTTGTCTGCTCCTACAATTACGCGAAGTTCGCGACCAGCTTGGATAGCATAAGTCTTAACAACACCCGGATAAGAAAGAGCCAACTGTTCAAGATCATTCAAACGCTTGATATAAGCTTCTACAATCTCACGACGAGCACCCGGACGAGCACCAGAGATAGCATCACAAACCTGAACGATCGGAGCCAACAGTGTCTGCATTTCAACCTCATCATGGTGAGCACCCACTGCATTGCAGATATCCGGTTTTTCTTTGTATTTTTCACAAAGTTTCATACCCAGAATAGCGTGTGGCAATTCCGGTTCATCATCAGGCACTTTACCTATATCGTGTAACAAACCTGCGCGTTTTGCTTTTTTCGGGTTCAGTCCAAGCTCAGAAGCCATCACAGCACAAAGATTAGCCGTTTCACGGGCATGCTGCAACAAGTTCTGACCATAGGAAGAACGGTATTTCATTTTACCGATCATACGGATCAATTCAGGATGCAAACCATGTACACCCAAGTCAATCACGGTACGCTTACCGGTTTCAACCACTTCGTCTTCCACCTGTTTCTTTACTTTTGTAACCACTTCTTCGATACGGGCCGGATGGATACGTCCGTCCTGAACCAACTGATGTAATGCCAGACGGGCTATCTCACGGCGAACAGGGTCAAATCCGGAAAGAACGATTGCTTCAGGAGTATCGTCCACAACGATCTCAATACCTGTTGCTGCTTCCAAAGCACGGATATTACGACCTTCACGACCAATAATACGTCCCTTGATCTCATCCGAATCGATATGGAATACAGTAATAGAATTTTCAATAGCCGTTTCAGTCGCTACACGCTGGATAGACTGGATAACGATCTTTTTCGCTTCCTTATTTGCAGTCATCTTGGCTTCTTCCATTATTTCATTGATAAAAGAAGTTGCTTCCGATTTAGCTTCATCTTTCAACGACTCGATCAATCGTTCTTTAGCTTCGTCAGCAGAAAGTCCGGAAAGGGCTTCCAGTTGTTCGATTTCCCGCTGGTGAAGTTTTTCCAGATCAAGTTTCTTCTTATCTACCAGTTCTAACTGAGCTGCCAGGTTTTCTTTTACAGCGTCTACCTCACAGTTTTTACGCTGCAAATCTTCCTGACGCTGATTAAGTGTTAATTCACGTTGTTTCAGCTTTCCTTCAACCGACTGGATCTTGGCATTCCTTGCCGACACTTGTTTTTCCAGATCCGCTTTCAGGTGCAGAAACTTTTCCTTTACTTCCAACAACTTATTTTTCTTGATCACTTCCGCTTCCTTCTCAGCTTCCTTCAATACGGAATCGTATCTCGACTTCAGAAGAAAACGCATGCTCAACCATGTCAACAACCCTCCTATCAGGAGAGCTACAACTGATGATATGATTATATACACTGCCATTTTACTTATTAGTTTTAATTCATATATATAAAAAACAAAAAAAGCACTACAATACACGATTCACCGTGCAGAGCAGTGCGGAAACTCTTCTTACAATTATAATATAATTACTTATCCTTCAAATACTGTTCCAACTCACCCGTGAGTTCCTGTATCTTATCTGTAATAGGACTTGTATCATTTTTATCTTCCAATTGCAAATTATTCATAGACAACTGAAAAGCTACCATGGCTAACAAATCTTTTACATCCACATCGGATTGAGCAAAATTTTGCCGATACTGGTTGATCTTATTACGAATCTGCTTGGCGGCATCCCGCGCAAGTTTTTCATCCTTTCGATCGATCCAAAGGCCGTAACTCTTTTCGGCTATTTCTAAATGTATAAGAAATTTATCGTCCATCGCTTCTATTCATTTAATAGTGCAATGCACTTGTCTACTTCCCGCACTAACTTCGATAATCGCATCCGAGCACTTTTCATTTCTCCTTCATTTACAGAAACAACTCTTGCCGTCAGCAATTTATCGCATTTGGTATTCAACTCTTCAATCGTATTCTTTGCCAACTTCAACTCTGCTTCTTTTTGAAACAAAGTAGTTGTGAGCTCGTCAATCTTATGGTTTTGCTTATTACATAACTCCATCAAATCGCGAACTCTTACCTCAAATACTGCCAACAATCTCTTTTGATCTTCGGTCATTTCACACCAAATTCTATACAAAAGTAAAATTTAGAATTGAATAAAGCAACAGTCAGTCCATTTTTTTGAACCGAAAACGTCAGGACACACAAAAGGCCGTCCAAATATCATCCGAACAGCCCTCCTTTACCTAGTATCGGTTACGTGATTAGATCAGCGCAACAAATAATTCACCTTCAATCTCTTCGAAAGCAAGTTTGCCTTCTTTAGCTAACCAACCAAACGCAGCATACATGTCTTTTTCTGCTTTGATCTTAGTTGCTTTCTTTACTGCCTTAACACTCATTTTTCCGCCTTCGTTCAATACTGTCCAAACGAGGCCGGCGTTTGTTCCAATCAATTCGATCATTTTCTTTTCGTTTTGTTAATTCGTTAACGGGGGCAAATTTATAGATTAATCGGTTACTACAAAAGGAAATAGATGTTTTTTAGCATAAAACTGGCCACTTTTGAGGTTTGTAAACATAATTAACACGTTTATAACAATAATTTAACTCTACTTTCAGGTGTAATTAACTCTATTTCCAAATTAGTTGTTGATACATATCGGGTTAAAAGAGATACCCCATAAGCAACAGCCTCTTGTAAACCTTCCTTTCCCGAGTAGCCGTTTATAATCATTAACAGCTTCCTTGTATCCATGTCGATCTTGGTTCGTTCTTCGTCGCTGGTCGGCGTTCCAACGCCTCCCTGGTTATCGCGGTAGACAGGAAGCCCGGCAATATTCAGTTCGCCGCGACCTATCCCGTGGTAAATCTCTCCTTCTTTGCCTACGCCCAACACCAGGTCGCCGTCTATCTTTGTCGCATCAAATCCCCCGATAGAGTAACCGCTTTGGATAGACAGCAGATTGATTATATCGACCAATGTATCGATCTTATATAAAGGCAGGTCCCGGAATATCCGCCTACGGAGTGCCTCTGCGGAAGGACGGTAACGGTTCGGATCTTTCCCCAGACGCTTATAAGCTTGCCGGGTAGCTTGTATGGGAGGAAATTTATTTATATCCTCCAGCTTTCCGGACGTACGTATCTTATTCTCCACTTCAGCTATCTCCTTCCATAACTGTTCGTCAGATATTGTATTTTTTACGTCGCATGCCACAACTGCCACATGTAGATCCGGGCAGGCTTTTATTATTTCTTCTGAGATGGAAACGTGTATCATAATACTGTTAGTCTTTAATCATTATTCCGGACAGAATACGTCCGCTTTTGACACCCAACCGGCGGGCTGAGAAAAAGTCATTGTGGTGCTGGAATGTGCAGATTCCGGATATTTCTATATGTTCCGACCGTAAACCAGATTGAAGTAACTGAATACGGTTTGCTTCCCAAAGATCGATATGTGCCTTACCAGTCTGAATATTCCGTTCCATAATACGGTTCATATCGACTCCGGTTGCCTGGAACGCTGCCACCACCTCATCTCCTACCTCAAAAGAATCCTTACAAATCGACGGGGCAATACCGGCCAACATACATGACGGTTCACAACCGTAATGAGCAACCATATATCCGATCGTCTTTGCCACGATCTGCTTCACAGTACCACGCCACCCGGCATGAATAGCAGCTACCACATTCTTGTCAGGAGCATACACCAGGACAGGTACACAATCGGCCGTTGAAACAGCGATACATATTCCGGGCATATCTGTGACCAGAGCATCTTTCCCGTTCATTTCTTCTTTCTGCCGAACGGCAGTCAACGAAAGAAAATCGGCATTAATGCAACCGATCTCCGCTTCATGTACCTGGTAAGGAGCAAAAATCCTTTCGGGAGAAATTCCGATTGCATCCGAGAGAAGTTGCCGGTTCATCCGGACGGAATCAGGATTGTCGCCACTATACTCACCCGGATTCATCAAGGCATAGTTACCCTCGCTCACTCCACCATGACGGGTCGTTATAAAATGAGAAATGTTGCATTCTCCGCTTAATCCGGAGAATTGCAACATTTCAACTTTATTACTTTTCAGTTTCTTCATCGTCATCATCCCATTCGTATTCTTCATATTCTTCGTCCGGGTCATCCTCTTCAACAGGAAAGACGTAATCATCGTCGTCATCGTCAAACTGTATCGAACTTACATCGATATCTTTATGAACGATACGTTCGACTTCATGGAAGGTTTCTTTGTTCAGCTCCTTCCAGAGTAAGTCTTTCAATTCGGTAATACCCTGTTGGGTGATCGAAGAGATAAACACATGCGGAACACCTTCCGGTAATTCCTGTTCCAGTGCTTCCATCAGCTCATCGTCCAACATATCACTTTTGGTAATAGCTAACACACGGCTTTTAGTCAGCAATTCCGGATTGTATTTAACCAGTTCGTTATGAAGGATCTCATACTCTTTCTTTATATCGTCAGAGTCTGCCGGGATCATAAAGAGAAGTAACGAGTTACGTTCGATATGACGAAGGAAGCGAAGTCCGAGTCCTTTGCCTTCACTGGCCCCTTCGATAATACCGGGAATATCGGCCATCACAAACGAGCGGTGGTCACGATAACTAACGATACCCAGGTTCGGTTCGAGTGTCGTAAACGGATAGTTTGCGATTTTCGGTTTGGCTGCCGATACGACAGACAACAAAGTCGACTTTCCTGCATTCGGGAAACCTACCAGACCAACGTCGGCAAGCAACTTCAATTGCAGGATCACTTTACGTTCCTGAGCCGGTTCGCCCGGTTGAGCATAACGGGGAGCCTGATTAGTTGATGTTTTGAAATGCCAGTTACCCTGTCCGCCACGTCCGCCTTTCAATAGCATGACTTCCTGACCGTCTTCTGTTACGTCACAGATGTATTCACCTGTTTCGGCATCATATACAACGGTTCCGCAAGGCACTTCAATCACACGGTCTTCACCGTCTTTACCAAAACTACGTTTGGCACCACCGCCTTCACCGCTTGTCGCCATAATATGACGTTCGAACTTCAAGTGGAGGAGTGTCCAGTAATTCCGGTTACCGCGAAGATACACATGGCCTCCTCGCCCTCCGTCGCCTCCGTCGGGGCCTCCTTTCGGAATATATTTCTCACGACGAAAGTGAGAAGACCCTCTTCCGCCCTTCCCCGAGCGGCAATAGATCTTTACGTAATCTACAAAGTTTGATTCAGCCATTTTTTATTTCTTTCTTATTTTACTTTATTTACTGCTTCTTTAATACGTCCGAAGATTTCTTCGACTGTACCCATACCGTGAATACCCACGTGCTTGCCTTCGCCTACATAATAGTCAGCCAAAGGAGCTGTCTGATTGTGGTATACATCCAGTCTGGACTTAATTGTCTCCAGGTTGTCGTCAGAACGTCCGGATACTTTACCGCGTTCCAACAGACGGTTGATCAGTTCTTCTTCTTCTACCTGCAGGTTCAACATCACAGAGACATCAGTACCACGTTTGTTCAACATTTCTTTCAATGCTTTTGCCTGCGGAATAGTACGGGGGAAACCATCGAAGATAACACCCTTAGAACCAACTTTGCTGTCTAATACTTTTGCCAGCATATCGACGATCAGTTCATCCGGTACAAGCTGACCTTTTTCGATATAATCTTTTGCGATCTTACCAAGTTCGGTTTCACCTTTCATTTCGGCACGTAATACATCACCTGTTGAAATGTGATCCAAACCATATTCTTTAATAATCAACTCGCTCTGTGTTCCTTTTCCTGAACCCGGAGCTCCAAAAATAACAACGTTCAACATAATATTGTTTCTTATTTATATAAATGTATATCCTTTTAACCTATCACTTTATATATATCCCGGTAAGCACGTCCCATCTCGTCGTAATCAAGGCCGTAACCTACGATAAAATCACTGGGGATCTGCAGGCCGACATAGTCGGGCTTCAAATCACATTTCAGGGAATCCGGTTTAAACAACATGGTTGCCAGCTTTACATCGGCAGCGCCGTCATTCCGTAACTTATCCATCACAAACTGCATAGTATAGCCGGTATCGATAATATCTTCCAGGAGGATCAGGGTACGTCCCTTCACATCGGCCTGCACCGGCATGATCTCGCGAACAACTCCGGTGGTATTGAGTCCCCGATAAGAAGAATAACGGGCAAATGTAATTTCATAGTGCATATCCATCTGCCTCATCAGTTCGGCGGTAAACATAAACGCTCCGTTCAATACGCCTACAAACAGAGGATTGCTATCCCCCACATCTGCTTTAATCTGTTCAGCCATCTTCGCAATGGCCTCTTTGATCTCCTTCTCCGGGATAAACAGTTCGAATTCTTTATCTTTTAATCGGATCTTATTCATGTGCCGTTTATTTTTCGAGGGAGCAAAGGTACAACATTTTCAGCGAAGCACAAACAGCTAGGCGAGGCAGAAATATCATTGTATATTATTTATGGCTTTCCGTCAGGATATTTCCGTCCATCATACGGATCAGCCGTCCTGCCATCCGGGCGTTTTCTTCCGAGTGGGTTACCATGACAACGGTTGAACCTTCCTTGTTCAATTCGAGAAGCAGATTCATCACCTCATTACCGTTTACAGAGTCCAGGTTTCCGGTCGGTTCGTCTGCAAGGATGACCTTGGGATTTGTAACAATGGCACGGGCAATAGCTACACGTTGCTGCTGACCGCCGGAGAGTTGCTGCGGATAATGTTCCGAGCGATGGGCTATCTGCATCCGGTCGAGTGCAGCGTTTACCCGCGTTACCCGTTCTTTTGTCGAAACTCCGGCATACAATAGGGGAAGTTCTACATTTTCAAACACGGTCAGTTCGTCTATCAGGTTGAAGCTTTGGAAGACAAATCCCAGGTTACCATTCCGCAGGTCGGTACGGTTGTTCTCCGTATAGCGGGAAACTTCCTCTCCCATAAACCATAATTCGCCGGAAGTCGGGTTATCCAATAAGCCCAACAGATTCAGTAAGGTAGATTTACCACAACCGGAAGGGCCCATAATAGCCAGGAACTCCCCTTGGTTTATTTCCAGGTTGATGCCGTTAAGGGCTGTCGTCTCAACACTTTCCGTACGAAATACTTTCGTTAATTTTACTGCTTTTATCATGATCTTTTGATTATTATTCTTATTGTTTTATTCATACCTCAATGATTCCACCGGATTCCGGGAAGCGGCACGCCAGGTTTGCAGTATCACTGTCAGGACAGTGATCAGCAAAATGACCAGGCCCGCTGCCGGGAAGAGCCACCAGCTAATGTTTGTCTGATAAGCAAAGTTACTCAGCCAACGAACCATCAGGAGATAACCGAGCGGACAGGCTACCAGGAAGGCAATCCCGACCCAAAGCATATATTCCCGGCAGAACATCCGCACGATCCGGTCGGAATGTGCCCCGTTCACCTTACGGATGCCGATTTCTTTCGTCCGTTGCGCAGTGGCAAGGGCAACCAATCCCAATACACCCATCATGGCGACAACAATAGCCAGTACCGTAAATATCAGGAACATCTGTCCCTGTTGTCGTTCATGCGCATAGTTCCGGTTCAGGGCATCTGAGAAGAAACGGTAAGAGAATACATTGTCGGGGCGCATTTCTTCATATTTGTCTTTCAGGAATTTCAATGTTTCCGTCTTATTCTCCGGAGCAATCTTGATATACAATGTATTCAATAGTTGACGGGCATAATACAGGTAGGCCGGTTTCACCTTCTCCCGTAACGGCTGGAAATGGAAATCTTTTACTACACCGACGATCCTCGACGTCTCACCGAACCATCCGTTATTCTGAACAACCAGGCCGACGGGATCTTTCACATTCATCATCTTCCAGGCCGTTTCGTTGATCACGACAGGTGATTCCTTACGATATGCGCCTTCCATATAAGCATTCTTATCGGCTCCGAACACCTCACCTTTGAGCAATACAAGGCCTAAAGTCTCCATTAAGTTACCATCGCCCACTACACCGACCAGTTTCAACGAATCCACCCGACCGCTTTCACCCTGCCAACTGAACACTGTTTCTTCCGTTTTGTGTCCACGGAGATAATTTGACAGTTCCACACCGCCTGCCACATTCCTGACATTCGGATTCTTCATCACTTCCTGCCTGTAATCGTCTATCCCGAGACCACCAAAATAAGACATCAATTCGAACTCCCCGCAGTTAACGACTACCATATCTTCTTTATCCAACCCCAGATCCGCATTTTGCAGGTAATGAAGTTGTTTGAATACAACAGAGGTAGAGAAAAGCATTGTTATGGCTATGATAAACTGTATGCAAACCAATCCTTTTATCAATGTGCCTTTCTTGCCGGTAGCCTTTCCACCTTTGAAAGCTAGCAACGGATTGAACGACGACATATAAAAGGCCGGAAAAGCTCCTGCCAGGCTGCCGACTCCAATAATCCCGAAGAGGATAAACAACAAAGTCTGCCAGTTAAACTGCAAAACAATATCTTTCCCGACAAACTGGTTGAAGAAAGGCAGTAACAACTCCGTCAGTGCCAACGCCAGGATCAGCGAAAGAAAAGCCTGCACCAGACTTTCCGACAGGAACTGCACAATCAGCATTTTACGTTTCGCCCCTGTCACCTTCCGGACACCGATCTCTTTGTAACGCAACGAAGCACGCGCCGTCGACAAAGTGGTGAAATTGAAAGCTCCCATGAAGATAATTAATAAAGCTAATGCCGTGAACAACCATATCTGCGATATACTCCCATAGTTGCTGACTTCCGGGTCTTTAAACCAGGTATACAAATGAATATCTTTCAACGGTTGGAACTCCAACACCAGGCCATTTTCCTGTCTGTTCTGCCAGGCATGGCTCATAGCTTGCCGGTCGGTATCCGATAGAACGGAACCTTTTCGCAATTGGATATATACATTCGTCCCTTCCACATAATCCCAGGTCATCGGCTCGAAATAAGCCTGTTCACTCAGTAACACTTCAAACTGAATATGACTTTTACGAGGTACATCCAACACCGCAGCCACTTTATAACGGTTGAGTTGTCCCAAGAATTGACAGGTTACCTCTTTCCCGACAGCCGTTGATTGTCCGAACAGCTTTTCTGCCGCAGACTTGGCCAATACGATTTGTTGCGGGTCTTTCTTCAACAGGTTCGGATCGCCGGACAGGATCGGGAAACTGAATACATCAAAGAAAGTAGTATCTATATATGTATATTTGGCTTCGATCAGGTTAGCTCCCGAATGCAGGTTCAACGTACCGAAATTAAGCACAAAGGTTGCATTCTCCACTTGCGGGAAATCTTCGCGGAATGCTTTGCTTAAGGGTGCTACCGTATAAGCCGATTCTTTGACCAGTCCTCCGTCTTCCCGGTTTACGGCGACCACACGGTAGATGGAATCACCGTTCTTATGGAAATTCTCGAAAGTCAGTTCATCCACGATCCAGAGGTAAATCAGGAAAGCGGCCGTCATCCCCAGTACAAAACCCAGCATATTGATGGACGAGAACAGGAAACTTCTCTTTATCAAGCGAAGGGTTACTTTTACATAATGCTTCAACATATCGTTATCGTTTATTTGTTATTTTATTCATACCGTAAAGATTCCACCGGATTCCTGGAAGCGGCACGCCAGGTCTGGGCTATGACTGTCAATATGGTTATCAGCAGTATTATGCCGCCGGCCAACGGGAAAAGCCACCAACTGATCGCAGTCTGATAGGCAAAATTGCTCAACCATTCCAACATAAACAAGTAGGCTAGCGGACAAGAGATCACGAAAGCAACACCCACCCAAATCATATATTCACGGCAAAACATCTTTACGATCCGGTCGGAATGTGCCCCATTCACCTTGCGGACACCTATCTCTTTTGTCCGCTGTACCGTAGAAAGGGCAACCAATCCAAATACTCCCATCATGGCAACGATAATCGCCAGCACCGTAAAGATCAGGAACATCTGGCTTTGCTGTCGTTCACGGGTATAACTATCACTCAACACATCCGTCAGGAAACGGTAGTTGAAGAGCATATCCGGACGTGCTTCCTCATATTTCTCTTTCAGGAACTTCAACGTCTCTACCTGGTTCTCTGCCGAGATCCGGATATACATATAATTAAACAGCTGAACCGTATAATAGAAGAATGCCGGTTTTATCTTTTCCCTCAAGGGCTGGAAGTTAAAGTCTTTCACAACACCTACGACCCTGGAGTTACGGATACCGATGCCCCCGCCCGTCAGCAACATGCCGACTGGATTCTCGACCTTCAGTATCTTCCATGCCGTTTCATTGATAACGATCGGCGACTCCTTTGCATAGGAACCATCCCAGTAATGGTCGGGATTCGCTCCAAAAGTTTCCCCTTTCAGCAAAGTCAGTCCCAAAGCAGAGATAAAGTCGCTATCTCCGACCATTCCGACCATCTTCACCGAGTCCGTTTTTCCGTTCTCATCTTCCCAGCTGAACATACCTTGTTCAAAGCCATACCCTTGCAGATAGTTTGTGATCTCCACACCCAACGCTACGCTCTTTACATACGGATTTTTAAGTATCTCCTGTTTAAAGCCGTCCGCTCCCCGGCGCCAGTCCACAACATCCACTTCGATCAGATGTTCTTTATCCAACCCCAGATCGGCATTTTGCAGATAATGAAGTTGCTTGAATATGACAGTCGTACAAACGATCATGGTTATTGCAATCACGAACTGTACACAAACCAGTCCCTTAATCAATGTCCCCTTCTTACCGGCTGCCTGCCCTCCTTTGAAAGCCAATAACGGACTGAACGACGACATATAGAAAGCAGGGAAAGCCCCGGCCAGACAACCTACACTGACAATACCGAACAATACAAACAACAAAGTCTGCCAATTGAACTGCAAAGCAATATCCTTTCCGACAAACATATTGAAAAAGGGTAACAATAATTCCGTCAGTGCCAATGCCAGTAGCAACGAGATAAAAGCCTGTACCAGACTTTCCGACAGGAACTGCATAATCAGCTTTTTCTTTTTTGCCCCGGTCACCTTCCTGACGCCGATCTCCTTGGAGCGCATGGATGCACGAGCCGTAGACAACGTCATAAAGTTAAACGCCCCCATAAAGACGATCAGGATAGCCAACACAGCAAAGAGGTAAATCTGTTGCATATTTCCGTGGTTGAATACATCGTTGGGTTCCTTGAAAGGTGTGTGCAGATGAATATCTTTCAACGGCTGGAACGCCAGGGGCTTCCCCCATTGCGAATGCTTCATCCAGAGATCGCGCATGGCCAACCGGTCTGCATCCGTCAATGTATTCCCTTTCTTCAGTTGGATAAAGATATGCATTCTTTCTGAAAAGCTCCAGACTTCATCCTCTATTCCCGGCCATTTATAAGCATCCCAGCTACCTAATACCTCAAACTGGATATGGCTTTTGCGCGGAACTTTCAGGACAGCAGCTACCTTATAATATTTATTACTCGATTTACACTCGACTTCTTTCCCTATAGCCGATGTTTTACCGAACAGTTTCCCGGCCGTCTCTTCCGACAGCACGATCTGTTGCGGATCTTTCTTCAGCAGGGACGGATCGCCTGCCACAACGGGGAAAGTGAATACATCAAAGAAAGTCGTATCGACAAATGCATAGTTAACATCTATGGCCACCTCTTTTGTACGAATGTCGTATTTACCACCGTACTTTATAAAGGTCGCGTTCTCCACCTTCGGATATTCTTTCCGGAACGTCTCACTAAGCGGAGTGACTGTAGAAGGCACCTGACCGTTAGCGGTTTGCTCTTCCCGGATCACCCGGTAGATATAATCGCCGTTCTTATTGAAATCCTCAAACGTCAGTTCATCCACAATCCATAAGTAGATAAGGAAAGCAGCCGTCATCCCCAACACAAATCCTAATATGTTGATGGAGGAAAACAGAAAGCTCCGTTTAACCTGGCGGATGGCTACTTTGATGTAATGTTTAAACATGGTTATTTCTTTTATATTTGCCACTATTTGATTAGAAACATTCAATATCCATGCCAGTTTCATAAAACACTAAATACTAAACATATAAGCATCCTCCAATAAGCAGCAACCGTACGATATCGTACACTTCCCATACAATTCCGCACGATTCTATTACAGATCGTGCAGATATCACGTAGGTATTCGTTGTCTGCCAGGGACAATATGTTTTGCCATCCTATTGGCAGAGTCTTGCCATCGGCATGGCAGAGTTCTGCCAATAGGGTGGCAAAGCTCTGCCAAGGCAGTGGCAAAATGTTTTTCCTGTATGCACTGCACCGAAGACTTACGGGATCACCAGTAAACATCAGGGAGTAATTTATTAAAAGTTCGGATAGTTCGGACTAATATGCCGGCTATCCGGAAATTTTACCTAAGTTTGGGGGACTCTATAATATACGAAGAACAAGGCTATGGCTGTACGACAAGGAAAAATACTGGTAATAGATGATAACGAAGATATCCTCTTCACCCTGAAAATGCTGCTTCGCCCACGGGTGGAAAGCATTACAACCTGTACCGACCCGAAAGAGATCAACTCCCTGGTATCAAGAACCAAATACGACGTTATCCTGCTCGATATGAACTTCACGGCCGATGCCGTCAGCGGGAAAGAAGGCTTTTACTGGCTGGAACGTATCCGGGAAATTTCGCCCGACACGGTAGTCATACTTATCACAGCCTATTCGGATACAGAGAAAGCCGTGCGAGCTATCAAAGCCGGGGCCACCGACTTTATTCCGAAACCCTGGCAGAATGAGAAGATGCTGGCCACTGTCTCGTCGGCCCTCGAACTCAGCCTGCGGCGAACGGAAGTACAAGCACTGAAGGAACAAAAGTCTGTTCTTACCACCACAGAGCCGGAAATAGAGCTGATCGGCGACTCGCCTGCCATGAAGAGCGTATTCAATACCCTGGAAAAAGTAAAGAATACGGATGCCAACATCCTCCTGCTCGGCGAAAACGGCACGGGAAAAGACCTGATTGCCTACACGTTGCATAAACAATCGTCCCGTAGCCAGGAGGCTTTCATCCCGATCGACTTGGGTAGTATTCCTCATAACCTGTTCGAAAGCGAATTGTTCGGATACGAAAAAGGAGCCTTTACCGATGCCGGAAAAAGCAAAGCGGGCCGCTTCGAGATTGCATCGGGCGGCACACTGTTTCTGAACGAGATCGGGAACCTGCCGCTTACCCTCCAGTCGAAGCTGCTCACCGTTATCGAACAGCAAAAGATCAATCGGATCGGATCGACCCGGGAGACTCAGATCGATGTCCGCCTGATATGTGCCACAAATACCGACCTGCACGCCGCCGTACAGGACGGGAGTTTCCGTCAGGACTTGCTTTATCGCATCAATACAATCGAAATTATCATTCCTCCATTACGTGAAAGGGGAAACGACGTCTCTCTCCTGGCCAACCATTTCCTGCGGCACTATTGCCATAAATATAAGAAGGAGATCGAAGGTTTCTCTCAGGAAGCGCGTCAACTTCTGAAGCAGTATCACTGGCCGGGGAACGTGCGTGAACTGCAACATGTCATCGAACGTGCCGTGATCCTTTCCGACCGTAAACAGTTACAATACGATGACTTCATGCTCCGCATACCGGCTCGATCCTCTCAGGAGAAAGAGGAAAAGTTCAATCTCGAAGAGCTGGAAAAAAATACCATACAGGATGCGTTGCGTCATTGTTCCGGCAATATGACACAGACAGCCGAGCTATTGGGTATTACGCGTACATCTTTATATAGGCGACTCGAAAAATACGGACTATGAAACAGTATTCGAAAAAGGCTGCCGGACTGATCCTTTTGCTGGTGACCACCTGCCTGGTATTTGCCTTCCTGGTCACCGGGAAGTTTTATATCTCTGCATTTGTTGTCATGGGCGTCATACTGATTGAAGTATATTACCTTTTCCGCCTGATGGGGAAAAGCGACCGTCTGTTCCGGCAATTTATCTGGTCTGTCCGTTATTCCGACTTCCTGTCTTCCGGTATCCCGCCGGCAAACAAGCCGGAGGCTTTGCCACAAGAGTTGATCGATGCGATGGAGGAAGCGTTGCAGCATTATAAAAAGAACCTGCAACAGAAGGAAAGCCAGTTGCAATACTTCCAGGCTTTAGCGAATCATATCGACCTTTCGGTCCTGGTCTACTCCTCCGAAACAGGGAAGATAGAATGGATGAACCAGGCAGCCAGGATACAAACGGGACTGAACTTTGCCGAAACGGTAGACGACCTGGCCGTCTATCACCCGGAACTTCCTGCCCGCCTGCGTATTTTGCATCCGGGAGAGCTTTCCATCCTGCAAGTCCGCCGGAAAGAAGAGTATTCACAACTGATCCTGTCGGCCATGTCGTTTGTGGTACTGGGTAAGCCGTTGACTGTCGTAAGCATGAAAAACATCCGCTCCGTTTTGGAGAACAAGGAAACGGAAGCATGGCAGAAACTGATACGGGTGCTCACACACGAAATCATGAACTCCATGACTCCGATCGTATCTTTGTCCGAACTATTGAAAAACAAACAGGTATCCGGGGATAACAATGAAGAAGACCGGGAAGAGGTAAACCAGGCAGTCGATACGATTTTCCGGAGAAGCAGCGGGCTGGTCCGTTTTGTAGAGAATTATAGAAAAGTGACAGGACTTCCCGCACCTGTCGTCGAAATCATTACCGTCGATAGCCTGCTGAACAGTGCCGCCGTATTATTCAAAGAGAAATCGGATATCGTCAAGATACTTCCCGCAACCTCCCATTTGCAGATCATTGCGGATAAAGCTATGATCGAACAGATACTGATCAACCTGATTCGAAACGCCGTCGACGCCACTCAGAATTGCAGTGAGCCATCGATTGAACTGTCGGCCGGGATCAATGCGGAAGGGAAAACATATATCCAGGTCAGTGACAACGGGACAGGCATCCCGGCGGATGTGCAGGAACGTATCTTCATCCCGTTCTTCACCACCAAACCAACAGGTTCAGGCATCGGACTCAGTATTTCCAGGCAGATCATGCACATGCATAAAGGTAACCTCACCGTTATTTCCGAAGCCGGGCAGGGAAGCCGTTTCCTGCTTACTTTTCCCTGACCGGAGTAAATGCCTTCTCCCCTTTTTGGAATAAGTAGCTACAACATAGCAAAGTTTGTTATACATTTGTATGCAGAATAAACATTAGATATCCGACAATTATGATAAAGATATTTCCAACAGACAAAGTTAAAGAACTCGATCAATACACCATTCAAAACGAACCGATCAGTTCTATCGATCTCGTCGAACGCGCCTCTACTGTATTTGTACATGAATTTTGCCGCCGTTATTCCAAGCAAACACGTATCATCGTCTTTGCCGGACAAGGGAACAACGGGGCGGATGCACTTGCCATCGCACGTCTATTGAAAGACGAGTGTTATAAGGTAGAGACCTACCTGTTCAACCCGACCGAACATCTTTCTTTCGATTGCGAAATGAATAAGCAGCGGATACTCGGGCTGGAAAAAGTAGAATTCACGGAAGTTATTGCCGACTTTGTCCCGCCTGTACTGACCGACCGCGATGTCGTAATCGACGGTTTGTTCGGATCAGGCCTGAATCGCCCGATTACCGGAGGTTTTGCTGCAATGGTGAAATATATAAACCAGTCGGAGGCTACCGTCGTATCGATCGATATTCCTTCGGGACTATTCGGTGAGAACAACCAGACAAATGATCCGGACTCTATCATAAGAGCCAGCCTGACGCTTACGTTCGGTTTCCCGAAACTGGCCTTCTTCTTCCCGGAGAATGCGCAATATGTCGGCGAATGGAAAGTATTGGATATAGGTATCCATCCCGATATTGTCGACAATACTTCCACTCCATATATGATGGTTACCGAAGAGGATATAGCCGAAGTATTGCAACCTCGTGAAAAGTTCTCCCATAAGGGAACCTACGGTCATGCATTACTCATCGCCGGAAGTAAAGGCAAGATGGGAGCTGCTTTACTGGCAGCCCGTTCCTGCCTGAGAAGCGGTACCGGATTACTAACCGTACATATCCCGCAACGTGGGGAGGTGATCATGCAGGCTGCTTTCCCGGAAGCAATGGTCAGCTTCGATCCGCATCAGGACTACTTCACAACAGTACCGGAAATAGCTCCTTATTCGGCAATCGGTGTCGGCCCCGGCCTGGGACAACACCTGGAATCGGCGGCGGCACTGGAACGTTTGCTCCAAACAACCGAGAAACCTGTCGTCCTCGATGCCGATGCTCTTAACCTGCTTGCTTCCAATAAAGACCTGTTGAACCGTATTCCGCCGAGAAGCATCCTGACTCCGCATCCCAAAGAGTTCGACCGTATCGCAGGAGAAAGTAATACAATGTACGAACGACTGAAAAAGGCACAGGCATTTGCCACCGAGCATAAGCTCTGTGTTATCCTCAAAGGGACTTATACTGCTATCTGTACGGCTACCGGAAACGTTTACTTCAACAGTTGCGGTAACCCGGGTATGGCCACGGCCGGTAGCGGCGATGTTCTAACCGGTATTATTCTCGGTCTGTTAGCTCAGGGAGCCGAACCCGAAACAGCTGCCGTTGCTGGTGTATTCCTGCATGGCACAGCTGGAGACCTGGCCTCAGTTTACCGCTCAGAAGAAAGTATGATAGCTGGGGATATTACGGATATGCTGGGAAAAGCATTCAAACAGATTAAATAAATTAATTCCAGGATTAGTGAATAACTTATATGGCCAGCCTGTTTCTGTTCAGTAGAAACAGGTTGCCGTATTTTAGTAACGAAGCTAATACCCCCACTGTAAAAATCAAGTTTCATTTCCCTTGCCACATTTTCAGCAAATTATTATAAACACCACTAACCTTCTTTTTCAAAAAAAGCTGTATATTCGAGATCTATAAGAAAAGGAGAGATGATAAATAAACCGGGAAATATTATTTTACAAATATCATTTGTAATTAGCTTATTATGCTTAGTTTCATGTTCCAACAGAACTTCTGTTTCAACTGAGCTCGATAAGGCCAGGTCGTTAATGGAAATAGCTTCCGACAGTTCATTAGCCATACTCGATAATATAACCTCTCCTGAAAAACTATCTGAAAAAGAATATGCCGCCTATTGCCTGCTACTTACTCAGGCACTGGATAAAAACTACTACATACATGACTCGGATTCATTAATTATGATAGCCACAAATTATTATGAGAAACATAATGATTTATTATCTCTGGCTTTATCTTACTACTACGCAGGACGTGTGTATTCAGATATGCAAGATGCTTTACAAGCTCAACAATATTATTTAAAGGCACTTGCTTTAGGAGAGAGTCTCAATCAACCGGAACTACTTGTCAAGGTAAATAATAACCTTGGAACCCTTTATAGTTATCAGGATATTTATGAAATGGCTTTGCCACTTTACAAAAAGACTCTGACTCTTTTGAAAAAAACAAACGATTCTACGAATATGCCTTTCGCTCTACGTAATATCGCACGTGTATTCACAGAAACCCATCAACCGGACAGTGCTATTTATTATTATGAACAAGCAATAAAAATAGCCACACCTCAAAGTATTTTCTCTCTTCAAAACGATTTGGGCAGCTTATATCTCAAAAAAGGGGAATATCAAAAAGCATACAATTATATTAAAGCTGCGATTCAATCATGTGGTAACCCTAAACTAGTTCATCCCTTATATCTTAACTTAGGTGAATACTATTTCAATACAGCTCAATATGACTCTGCTCAATATTATTTAAATTATAGTCTGCAAAGCCCTGTAACATATACACAAGCAGGAAGTTTATATTTTCTTGCTCAAATAGAAAAACAAAAACTTGATTTTAAAAACTATCTGAAATACTGGAACAAATATGAACAATTAAGAGATTCTATTGAGAACGATTCGCATTTTGAAAATATCAGGATAGCGCAAAGCATGTTTAATTATCAGCGCATAGCCGATGAAAAAAACAAATATGAACAAGAAGCAACAAAAAGGATGATTATAATCTATCAGATATTAATTATCATTACAGCTCTGTTAATTACCTTTTTCTTCTTCTTTAAAAGAGAACAACAGAAAAAGAAAAGATTAATAGATTTAAAGGAGAAGTTGTATAAACAAAGTTTACAATACATAGAGGATAACAAAAGGAAAATATCTTTGTTAGAACAAGAGCTTACATCCGGTCAAGAAACAATCAGCGAAGTAAAAAGACAATTGTTTGAAACCAGAAAATTAATGCTTGAAATGGAAAACAGACAAATTTCATTAAAGCACGATACGATGCAACTACTAGAACAAGATCTGAAAAGATCTACCTTATATACAAAAATCCATCAAACCGAGGAGAAACTGAGCGAGAGTGAATGGTCTGAACTTTTTATGTTGATCGATGCTACTTATCCCAATTTCAACAGTCGCCTCTTAGAGCTTTGCTCACGAATATCCCAGGAAGAATTGCGTATCTGCTATCTCGTTAAAGTCAATATTCCTGTAAAAAAGATAGCCATACTTATGAACATTACAAGCTCTGGAGTGTCCCAATGCCGTAGAAGATTATACAAAAAGCTAACCAAAGAAGCCGAAAACGCCGAGAAGTTCGACTCACTTATCTCTGATTTACAATAGCTTATACATTGTCACAATTTTGTCAACAAAAATATAGTTGTGATTTAAAGAGGAATTATAATTTTGCCAGAGCAATTTCAATTTTATCAACTGGTAATTAAATTTATAGAATTATGAAACGGTTAATCGCAACTTTATTTTTAGTTATTTGTGGAGTGTTCTGTGCTCAGTCTATATATGCAGACAGAATTCCGACTAAAGGGAAATGGGGACAGACAGATATTCGCTCTATTATTCCTGCACCTCCAACAGCATCCATTGAAGGAACAGATTTGACGATCGAATTCATTCACCCCTTGAGCAATCTGACCGTTAAAGTAACAGACAATACAGGCGCGGTAGTCTATGAAGAAAATATAACTGTATCGACTCCGCAAAGTTATACAATACCTTTGAGCGTTCAGAGTGGAGAATATACATTAAGTTTAATCCATAACTATGGAACCTTAACAGGCTCATTTGTTATCGAATAACTTTGCATCGTACTGAAATTTATGTTTTTAGAGCAATTTGTGAGGATAATTTAACCAACCTTCATATCTCGATCTCCTTTTCCTTTCACAAGTTGCTCTGGCTAATCAAAACTTTAACTATGCTCTATATAAACCTCTCTTACTTGACCAAGATACTACAAATCAAACGTATCATCTGCATTACAAAAGACTAAAAGAACACTTTACGGTTGGTTTCTAACAAAATATTTCCTAGTTTTGTACAATCATAATTGAGATAAAATAATTTGTTTGGATATGAAAAATCTGATCACAATAGCATGTCTTTTGTTTAGCTTGCCGCTCATGGCTCAAACCAAAGTGGTAAAGAAAAATGCCGTCAAAGCTAATAATTTCGGTATTACCTATTCATTACCGAAAACACAACTAATCGTTGATTCGGAAGTAACAAAGGTCACCTGCAAAGCCGGGCCTTATTACAAATATGCAGAAAAATACCTCGGAGTAAAAGATGCAATAACAGAAGATAAAGTATATTATGAGTTAGGAAAAGTATCGCTTGTCAACAAGGGAATACCTGATCCTGACAATACTTATATCGTTGAATTTAAAAGCGGGACAGTAGCTCCGTACGCTTATCTGACAGAAGAAGGATTATTATGTTCCATCAATGCCGAATACACTCCTGAAGAGTCAGAACTCGAAACGATCAAGAAAAATGGACAAGCACCGGTTAAAGTGACCGATGCATCCGTATTCTCAGAAGAATTACTTATGGCCGGATCGACTGCCAGACAAGCTGAAGTTGCAGCCAAACAGATCTATCGTATCCGTGAAAGCCGCTTGAATATATTAACCGGAGACGCGGATAATCTACCTCCCGACGGTGAAGCTATGAAGCTGGTTATCCAGCAGTTGGAAGAACAGGAAAAAGCATTGACCAATCTGTTCACCGGTATTATAACCAAAGAAACGACTCACTATGAGGTAAACATCACCCCTTATGATAACCTGGATAAAGAAGTCCTATTCCGTTTCTCCAACCTGATGGGGATTGTCGATGCAGACGACCTGGGTGGCGTTCCGGTCTATATGAACTTGAAAGCGACAGACCGTGCTCCGGTTCTCGACCCGAAAGAAGCCGAAAAGAAGGAAAAATCACTGAAAGGTATTATTTATAACGTACCGGGAAAAGCTAGTATCGAGATCAGCATGAACAAAAAAACACTATATAAAGGAGAAGCCCAAATCACTCAGTTCGGTTCACGCGAAGGCCTTGCTCCTGTTATGTTCGAAGACAAAAAAGCTCCGGTGAAAGTCTATTTCTATCCGGAGACCGGCGCCATAAAACAAATAATTCAATAATAATCTAATTTAAATTTCTATGTTTGAAGGACAACCTAAAGGTTTATACGCGTTAGCCTTAGCGAATACCGGCGAGCGTTTCGGGTATTACACGATGCTCGCGATTTTTACTCTATTCTTACAAGCTAAGTTCGGCTTTACAGCCGCCGAGACATCAACCATCTTCGGTTCTTTCTTAGCAGCAGTGTATTTCATGCCACTCGTCGGAGGTATCCTCGCCGATAAGTTCGGATATGGAAAAATGGTAACAACAGGTATCATTGTGATGTTTATCGGATATGTATTGTTATCTATTCCGACACCCTCTTCTACCGGAAAAGTACTGATGTTCGGAGCTTTAGCCCTGATTGCCTGTGGTACAGGTCTTTTCAAGGGGAACTTGCAGGTAATGGTAGGTAACCTATACGATGCTCCCGAATACAGAGCGAAACGTGATACTGCATTCAGTATATTCTATATGGCGATCAACATCGGTGCGATGTATGCTCCGACAGCAGCTACTATGATCACTAACAAGATGTTGGGAAAAGCCGGATTCACTTATGTGCCGCAGATCCCTTCGCTCGCCCATCAATTCCTGAACGGAACGATTACAGAAGAAGGAGCAACAACGCTGAGCGGCTTACAGGCTGCACAGAATTTCGTTGGCGATACAGCTACTTTCTGTACGACTTATATCGACAAATTATCCGAGGCTTACAACTACGGCTTCGCTATTGCTTGTATCTCCCTGGTCGTATCCATGTTGATCTACGTGGTGTTCCGCCCGACATTCAAACATGCCGATTACAACTCTAAACAGGCTAAACCTGCCAACGTACAGGAAGAAGAACTGACACCGGAACAGACAAAAGCACGTATCCAGGCTCTGTTACTGGTATTTGCCGTTGTTATTTTCTTCTGGATGGCATTCCACCAGAACGGTTTAACACTGACATTCTTTGCACGTGACTATACCGCACAGGCTGTTACAGGTCTGGATCGTTTAGGATTCAATATCGTAAACCTCACTTTCCTGCTGGTTGTTGTTTATGCCGCATTCTCCTTGTTCCAGTCAAAGACAGGTAAGGCAAAAGGTATCTCTGCCGGCGTGTTGATAATCATGTTGGGCTTACTGGGATGGAGCTACTGTTCTATGGATTCGACAGTGACTATCCTGCCACAGATCTTCCAGCAGTTCAACCCGTTCTTCGTGATCGTGCTGACTCCGGTATCGCTGGCGGTATTCGGTTACCTGGCAAAGAAAAAGAAAGAACCTTCTGCTCCGCGTAAGATCGGTATCGGAATGGTTATCGCGGCTTGCGGTTTCCTTATCATGGCCGTTGGTTCACTGGGTCTGCCGACACCTGCTGCTGTTGAAGCGAATGGTATTTCTGCAGATGTACTGGTTTCTCCTAACTGGTTGATCTCTACTTACCTGGTATTGACTTTCGCCGAGTTATTATTATCGCCGATGGGTATTTCATTCGTATCCAAGGTGGCACCTCCTAAATATAAAGGTATGATGATGGGAGGATGGTTCGTAGCTACGGCTATCGGTAACTATCTGGTGGCTATCATCGGTTACTTGTGGGGAGGAATGCAGTTGTGGATGGTATGGAGCGTACTGATCGTGTGCTGTCTGTTATCGGCACTGTTCATATTCTCTATCATGAAACGATTGGAAAAAGTAGCCAAATAAGACAAAACTGAAATATGAAGTTGCAGCAAAGATATTTCACGCAAAATTCTTTCCGGTTCAAAAGATGGAGCCGGAAAGGGTATGCTGCATTCTTCAGTCTTAGCCGAAGCGTTACGATCGGGCAACTTTCTTCCAATGTATCGGAAAGATTCCAGGTCAAGAACGGTTCCAACCACTCGTCTGTATTAGTTGCCGGACAGATAAACACAGAAGAGACCGAGGTCGTAACAGACAGCTCACAAGAGCGATCGGGCACGGAAACCTTTACGTGGATTTCGCAACTGTTGCTTCTTTTATTCTCTTTGCCGGCTGTTAAACAGACATCGGTAGCGGCTTCGCACGTACATATTAATCTATTTATACATCCTAAAGCGGGAAGTTTCAGTATATGCTGAGACTTTCCGCTTTTTTATTTCTTAAAAGACAAAGCGATATGATTGAGACACTTAAACAGTTTGTTATCGAAGGGGGAAAAATAAATGAGGAACAAGCAACTGCTCTCTCCCGATGTACGGATAAAGAGGCGTTGTATAAAGCTGCACATCAAATCACCCGTCATTTTATGGGAGATAAGTTCGACACCTGTTCCATCATCAATGCCAAAAGCGGAAATTGCAGCGAGAACTGTAAATGGTGTGCACAATCCGGACATTACAATACGGTTGTAGCCCTGTATCCCCTCCTCCCGGCAGAAGAATGCGTTCATCAGGCATTACACAACCGCCAGCAGGGAATCGAACGTTTCGGACTGGTGACCAGCGGGAAGCGTCTATCCGACGGAGAGATAAAGAAACTGACGGAGACAGTCCGCTACATCAAGCAGGCAAGCGATATCAAATGTTGTGCTTCCCTGGGACTTCTAAATAAAGAACAGCTGAAGGAGTTGCGTGAAAGCGGCGTAGAGAATTACCATTGTAATATAGAAACAGCTCCCTCCTATTTCCGTACATTATGCACGACACATACGATCGAGCAAAAACTGGAAACGATCCATGCAGCCCGGGAAGAGGGTTTCCGTATCTGCTCCGGAGGAATAGTCGGCATGGGGGAAACGATGGAACAACGAATAGAGATGGCTCTGTTATTACAAAAAGAACAGGTACACTCCATTCCCCTGAATTTATTACAACCGATACCAGGTACTCCGCTTGCCGGTACTCCGCAATTGTCTGAAGAAGAGTTTCTGACGACAATCGCCTTATTCCGTTTCATCAATCCGGAGGCTTATCTCCGTTTCTCCGGCGGACGTTCCCTGTTGAGCAAAGAAACACAACGGAAAGCATTATATATAGGCATAAACGCAGCCATCATCGGCGACCTGCTGACAACTATCGGAAGTTGTGTGGATGATGATAAAGAGCTTTTCACCGAAGCAGGCTATTCACTAACAAGAGAAACCGACTGGGTCGGATAAAACAGACAGACAAATGACTACAAACGAATTATTACAATACGACAGGGAGCACGTGTGGCATCCCTATACTTCCACCATCGACCCGCTTCCCGTTTATCCGGTAGCCGGAGCAGAAGGTGTGGAAATTATCCTGGCAGACGGCAGACGACTGATCGACGGTATGTCTTCCTGGTGGGCGGCAGTCCACGGATATAACCATCCGGTATTGAATGCGGCAGCCAACGAGCAGTTGAAAAAGACGAGCCATATCATGTTCGGCGGCATCACCCATGAACCGGCTGTCGAACTGGCACAAAAGTTATTGGATATACTTCCTCCTGAGATGGATAAGATATTCTTTGCCGATAGTGGCTCGGTTGCCGTTGAAGTGGCGATGAAGATGGCTATCCAATACTGGCAGTCCCTGGGGAAAACAGCAAAGCATGCTTTTGCGACTATCCGCAGTGGTTATCATGGAGATACCTGGCATGCGATGTCTGTCTGCGACCCGGTCACTGGTATGCACGGGATATTTGCAGGTAGCCTTCCGGTGCAATATTTTATCCCCCAACCTTCTGTAAAATATGGGGAAGAATGGAATGAAGAGGCGATGAAACCGTTGGCAGACTTACTGGGACAACATGCAAGCGACATTGCCGCCCTGATACTGGAACCGATCGTTCAGGGAGCCGGAGGAATGTATTTCTACTCACCAACATTCCTGGTGCGTGCCAGGGAATTATGTGAACAATACGATGTACTGCTGATCTTCGATGAGATTGCTACCGGGTTCGGACGTACCGGCCGGCTCTTTGCCTGGGAACATGCGGGAGTCGTACCGGATATCATGTGCATAGGCAAGGCATTGACCGGAGGTTATCTGACGTTATCAGCCACACTGACTACGGAAAGAGTGGCGACGACGATCTGCTCCGGAGAGGCAGGCTGTTTCATGCATGGCCCCACTTTTATGGGAAATCCGCTGGCCTGCGCCATTGCCTCCGCTTCCGTTTCGTTGCTTCTGGAAAGCGGATGGAAAGAGAAGGTAGGCGCTATCGAAAAACAACTTCGTCGGGAACTGGCACCTGCCCGATTATTCGACCATGTGCAGGAAGTACGCGTACTGGGGGCTATCGGAGTCATTGAGATGAAGGAGCCGGTCAACATGGCCATCCTGCAACGCCGTTTTGTAGAAGCCGGTATCTGGGTTCGTCCCTTCGGCAAGCTGGTTTACCTGATGCCCCCGTTTATTATTCGGCCGGAACAACTTACACGATTGACTTCCGGAGTATTAAAATGTATCGAAGAATGAAAGATTATAATTCTATATTAAACCAACTCAAGGCAACCGGCAGCTACCGCCAGTTACCGACGGTAACGCATCACGGCAACCGGATAGAGAAAGACGGGCAGGTAATGCTTAACCTGTCGTCCAACGACTACCTGGGCCTGGCTTTCTGTGCCGACCTTCAGAAGGCTTTCCTGGAAGAATGGCAGGAACAGAAATATCCTTTCTCCTCCTCTTCTTCCCGACTGCTGACCGGCAACTTTACCGCTTATACGGAACTGGAACAACTGCTGGCGGAACGTTTCAACCGCGAAGCCGCCCTGATCTTCAACAGCGGCTACCATGCCAACACAGGAATACTCCCTGCACTAGCCGATAAGCAAAGCCTTATCCTTGCCGACAAACTGGTGCATGCCAGCATTATCGATGGCATTTTACTGAGCGGTGTGCCTTTCCAACGCTACCGGCACAATGACTATGAACAGCTGGAAACACTCCTGAAGAAGTCTGCCGGAGAATACGAGCAAGTCTTTGTTGTCACAGAAAGCATCTTCAGCATGGACGGCGATGTTGCCGACCTTCACCGCCTGGTCGAACTAAAGAAAAGCTATCCGAATGTTGTCTTATATGTCGATGAAGCACACGCCATCGGTGTACGCGGTCGAAACGGACTGGGAATAGCGGAAGAGCAAGGCTGCATCGGAGAGATAGACCTACTGGTAGGCACATTCGGCAAAGCTCTTGCTTCCATGGGGGCCTACGTCGTATGCGACCGCACTATTCGGGAATATCTGATCAATCGGATGCGCCCGCTAATATTCAGTACGGCTTTACCTCCTTTTCAGATTGCCTGGACACGGTTTATCTTTGAACGGCTAGAGAAGATCACCCCGCTTCGCGAAAGACTGGCACAAACCAGCTATATACTAGCCGAAGCACTGAAGGGCAAGGGCGGAGAAGTCAGCGGAAGCCATATCATCCCTTATATAATAGGCGATAATAACGATTGCATCCTCAAAGCGGAAGAGCTGCAACGCAAGGGCTTCTACTGCCTTCCCGTCCGTCCCCCGACGGTACCGAAAGGAACGGCACGGATACGTTTCTCGCTGACAGCAGATGTGACAACCGACGACTTGCAACCGTTAATACAGGCCTTGTAGGGGCGGGTTCCAAACCCGCCCTATATAACACATTAAAATATAATATAAACGATGTGACAACGGGCAGGTTTGGAACCTGCCCCTACGGGGACACCGTTATACATAATTACCCAATATGAAAATAATAAAACAAACAGATAATCACGCCGCACGTCTCCTTCTCTTCTTCTCCGGTTGGTCCGCATCTCCGCAACTATTCACCCGGTTGGAGACCAGGGAAGAAACAGACATTATGCTCTGCTACGACTACAGGGAGACGGCATTCGAGGAAGACCTCAGCCGGTACGAAGAGATACACCTCGTCGCCTGGTCGATGGGAGTCCGGATGGCAGAATGTGCATTGACAGACAAATACACACTCACCTCTGCAACCGCCATCAACGGAACCTCCCGCCCGATACATGACACATACGGCATTCCCGAAAAGATTTTCAAGGGCACACTCGACAATCTGACAACC
This sequence comes from Parabacteroides timonensis, assembly GCF_900128505.1. Classification (NCBI taxonomy): domain Bacteria; kingdom Pseudomonadati; phylum Bacteroidota; class Bacteroidia; order Bacteroidales; family Tannerellaceae; genus Parabacteroides; species Parabacteroides timonensis. Next base: position 1,279,758 of record NZ_LT669940.1, on the reverse strand, counting down.
GAAGGTCTCCGACGTTTCAACCGCCGCATGTGCGGTACCCGCGAGATACTCGCCCGATACGATGCTTGTCCGCCCCGCCCGCTGGAAGAGGTAAAGGAAGAATTAGAAGCCATCTACAACCGCTTCGCTCCGTCGACCGATACTGCCGGCAAGCAGTTCCCCTGGACACGTGCCGTCATCGGTTCAGACGACCACATATTCCCGGTAGCCAACCAGCACGCCTGGTGGGACAGCCGCTGTCCGGTAACCGAAATAACAGCCCCTCATTACCCCTTTTACCTATGGAAACAGTGGAACGAATTATAACCCGCTTCAGCCGTGCGCTGGACAGCTACGATCAATATGCAGAAGCCCAGCAGCAAATCTGCCGGAAACTAACCGCCCTATTATCGCGTTACACCGGCATGCACTTCCGGCGTGCCCTCGAAATCGGCTGCGGCACAGGTGGTTTCACCCACCTGTTGAAAGAAAGTTGTGTCATCGACGAATGGTATTTGAATGACCTTTGTGAAGGTTGCTACGAGAAGATCACCCGACTCTTTCCCGGTCAGTCGATCGCTTTTATCGCCGGGAATGCCGAAGAAATCCCTTTCCCCGGCAGTCTGGACCTGATCGCTTCCGCTTCCGCTTTCCAATGGATGAAGGAGCCGGTCACCTTCCTGCATAAGCTGGCGGACATGTTAACGCCCAACGGCACATTGGTATTCAACACCTTTGCCCCCGGTAACCTGGCAGAGATCAAGCAACTGACAGGCAAAGGTCTCGACTACCCTACTCCCGAACAACTAACAGAATGGCTGACGGCAGACTTCAATCTGCTTCACCTCCGGCAAGAAGAGATCGTCCTCACCTTCGACACACCGCTCGACGTACTCCGCCATCTGAAATATACGGGGGTGACTGCCACGAGCGACGGCTACTGGACACGCCGTCTCCAGGAAAATTTCTGCCGCAATTACACCGCCCTGTACGGTACAAAAGATCACAAAGTAACACTCACTTACTGCCCGGTTTACGTCCTCGCAATAAAAAAATAACAAATAAAATGAAAGGAAAAGTATTATTTATCTCAGGTATCGACACGAATGTCGGTAAAACCTATGCCACCGGAATCCTCGCCCGCCAGCTAGCAGCCGAAGGTCACACAGTCATTACCCAAAAGATGATTCAGACAGGCTGTACAGACATTTCGGAAGATATTGAAATGCATCGCCAATTGATGGGAATCCCCTTTACGGAAGAAGATAAAGCCGGCCTCACCTGCCCCTATATCTTCACCTATCCCTGCTCCCCTCACATGGCAGCCGAACGGGACGGTCGCCGGATCGAACTCGACACGATCACCCGCGCGACGAATGAACTGCAGGAACGTTACGAGTACGTCCTCCTCGAAGGGGCAGGCGGACTGATGGTGCCGAACAATTTCGAATCGTTAACGATCGACTATGTTCGCGAGCAGCAATACCCGCTTATCCTCGTCACCTCCGGCAAACTGGGAAGCATCAATCATACGTTGCTGAGCCTCTATGCCTGCCGTCAGCAAGGGATTCAAGTACACAGCGTTATTTATAACCTATATCCGCATACCGACCAGCTGATTGAAGACAACACACTGGCATATCTCCGGCAATACATTCGCCGTGAATGGCCGGATACGCATCTGCTTCTTCTTCCGAAAGCAGGTCCTTCTCCTTCCAATTCCAGCATGGTAATCCCAGCCGAATGGCATAGGCAACCCACAGTTGCAAGATAGGCAGGCGACTATTGTGATACAGGCATGCCAAGCCTGTATCTACAAACTTCTCCATAATCAAGAGTTAATGGTCATATAATCCGCCACCAGATCGTATCACAAAGATATTACCCCGAAAGCTGAAAAACAATATCTTTTGATGTATTTCATAACATAAAAAAGCCATCTTCCCTTATTTTACGCAAATAAGGGCCTTTTATTTATCTAACAAGCTAATTAAAAGAGACTTAGATATCTGAAAACTGGGAATACGACTTCCTGTCTTCCGATATTATCTTTATGGATAAAAAGAGTTCTTTGACATCTTTGCTCTCTTATATATATTCTTATATAATATATGAAAAGCGTCTCAAAGATCGTCTCAAGTTCGTCTCGGAGCCACCTACGACACCTACGTAATAAGCTATTATTAAACCCATTACAAGAAATAAAATCTGTCTCAAGATCGTCTCAAAGATCGTCTCCTAATATTTGTTAAATACATTATCGCCAGCCAGTAAGCATCTTTCAGACCCTATCCGTCCCCATAATCTCTGCCACCCGCTCATTGGCACGGGCTTTGATTTCCGGGGTGATGCTATCCTTGATCATACTGATGACGAGGGTCATGACGGCAATATCGTCGGTAAAGCCGATCACCGGAAGAATCCCGTCGGGTATCAGGTCTATCGGCAGGATAAAATAACCGAGCGCACCGATGATATACGCTTTATGCTTCACCGGCACCTTCTCGTCCTGCAATGTATAATAGAGTGTGAAAACAGGCAACAGCACCGTAGCGCCGACCTTCTTCGCTACCCGTTCTATCTTTTTCCAAAAGCGGTTATCCGAATAATACGTACCGTACTTTTGTACTTCGTGCACCTCTTCGAAAGGCACATCTTCAATCCTATTTCTATTCATATAGCAAAGATAAGGAGAAAAACCGAGAGTTAGAGCGGATTAGAGCAAGAAGGTTGTAAACAAGGGGTTTAGAGAGAACCGGAGTACGATTGCGTTGATATGCTGCGGTTTGCGTATCGAAGAACAGCTCTGCAATAAATAATTTTGTAACCCCAAAATTGTAGAGTTATGAGATCGACATTCAAAGTTTTGTTTTACCTCAAACGCAATGCCCCGAAAAAGAACGGGCTTCTGAATTGAACCGGACAAACAAGGAAACGGGCAGGTGTTGAAGCTGCCCGTTTTTATTTTCAGTTGCTGCGAATAATTTTGCCCGTAGATCTTTGCATATAGATTGGCCTGTATTCGGACACCCTTAAATCCATACGGAGATACTAAAGCGGCGTCAATGAACTTCTTAAACTCACTAATATGTATCGTAAAACAGGGAATATCAAATTTTAGCGGACAGATATATCTTTCCTATACTCTGACGGCGTTATCTTCATCCTCTTTTGCACATACCGACTGAAATAAGAAACAGAGGAGAAATTCATTCGTTCGGCAATCGTAGTTAAAGACAACTCTTTTTGTCGCAGCAAGCGGGTAATCTCTTGAAGGGTAAAGCGGTCGATCCAATAAGTGGCAGGTTTGCCGCTTACCTTTTTACATATCTCCGACAGATAATGAGGTGTTATGCAAAGCCGGGAAGCATAAAAATCGAGATCTCGATTTCGGATATATTCGCCGTTATATAACAGTTCTATGAAATTTCGCAGTAAGACCGTAATACGCTCCGATACCTGCATGTTATTCTGACTGCGTGCATGAATATCATAAAGGTCGAGGATGTGCGCCGTAAGCAGGCTTCCCATCAATTCTTCCCAAAACAGATGCTCTTTATCTTTCAGGCGTTGCCGGATACAGCGCATCGCCTGCTCGCATATTTGAAAATCATGTGAGGAAAGTTTCATAACCGGATTCTGTAAAAGCGATAGATACCCTATAATACCGTAATTACTGCGAATAGCTATCGAAGAAACGAACGCATCCGAAAGGTTCATCAAAATACCTTGAAAGTCTTCGGAGTCCGAAAATTCCGATACGAGCGTGGCATTGGGCAGAATTACATAATCCCCGGCCGCGATGTTATAACGGGTATCCTGAAATGTAAACCCCATATTTCCTCCGCTGCAAAGAATATGAATTACTCTTCCAGCATATCGTAAGGCATTAAATTCCTGCAATGTATCGGCGAAAATAATCCCGTCGAAGTCTGTATGTGTCATTTCTCTTTCATTTCCTGCGAAAATAACGAAAAACCACGAATAGTGAAAATTCTTCCCCGAATAATGCAACAATAAAATGATAGGTACCCTGTAACTTTGCATCAGAATTAAAAACCATAAAGGATATGAAAAATGTAAGATTAAGCAATGGAGTAATGATGCCTGCTATCGGGTTCGGTGTCTTTCAGATTCCTGAAAATGAAACGGAACGAGCCGTAAATGATGCAATCGAGATCGGTTATCGGAAATTCGATACGGCTGCGGCTTATTTCAACGAGGAACAGTTGGGAAATACCATCCGACAAAGCGGTATCAAACGGGAGGAGTTTTTCATAACCACAAAATTGTGGGTGCAGGACTACGAATACGACGATGCTCTGCGCGCTTTCGACCTCTCGATGAAAAAACTCGGGTTGGACTACCTCGACCTCTACTTGATGCACAAACCCTACGGGAATTACTATGCCGCATGGCGGGCGATGGAGCGGCTCTATAAAGAGGGACGCATCCGGGCTATCGGGGTTACGAGTTTCTCTAATGAACGCCTGCAAGACCTTTTCTTGCATAACGAAATAAAACCCGTCGTAAACCAGCTTGAAACGCATCCGTTTTTCCAGCAGCAGGCTGCCAATGCTTTCTTACGGCAGGAAGGCATCCAGCACGAAGCATGGGCGCCTTTTGCCGAAGGGCAGAATGACATATTCAACCATCCGACATTGAAAGCGATAGCAGAGCGACACGGTAAGGGCGTCGGAGCTATTATTCTTCGTTGGCTGAACCAGCGTAACATCGTAGTTATCCCGAAATCCGTACATAAGGAACGGATGATCGAAAACTTCAATATCCTCGATTTCACACTTTCAAAAGAGGAAATGGATGCTATCGCCCTGCTGGAGACAGGAAAAAGTCCCATCTACGACGATATGGACTTGCCTACGGTAAAAGGTATCGGGTTACACAAAATCCATGAATGATTTCAAAAACAGATGGAATATTAACTTTAAAAACAGAATGATATGCAGACTGTAAAATTGAACAACGGCATCGAAATGCCGGTATTAGGATATGGTGTATTTCAAGTATCGCCCGAAGAGTGCGAGCGTTGCGTGCTCGATGCCATCGGCGCGGGTTATCGGTTGATAGATACGGCGCAGGCTTATTATAACGAAGAGGGCGTAGGTAATGCCGTTGCAAAATGCGGCGTGTCCCGTGATGAACTTTTTCTCACCACCAAAGTCTGGATTACCAATGCCGGAGAAGAAAAGGCAACCCGCAGCATCGACGAATCGCTCCGTAAGTTGCGCACCGATTACATTGACCTGCTGCTTATCCACCAGCCGTTTAGCGACTATCCGGGAACATGGCGGGCGATGGAGAAAGCGGTAAAGGCCGGAAAAGTCCGTGCCATCGGACTCTCGAACTTCTATCCCGACCGCTTCGTGGATATGGCCGAATGTGCCGAAATAAAACCTGCCGTAAACCAACTAAAAACCAATGTATTCAGTCAGCAATGGGACGCTGAAGCTGAAATGAAGCCCTATGATACACGTATCATGGCTTGGGCGCCGCTGGCACAAGGCGATCCCGACCTTCTGACCAATCCCGTACTGACGGCCTTGGCCGAACGATACAATAAAACGGTACAGCAAATCGCCTTGCGTTACTTGGTGCAACGCGGCATCATCGCCATTCCGAAAAGCACGCACATCGAGCGAATGAAACAAAATCTGGATGTATTCGATTTCACCCTCACACCGGAAGATATGGAAAGCATCCGTCCGCTCGACAAACCTGCCGACTTCCGCTGGTCGCACCGTAATCCCGAACTTGTAAAATTCCTTCTGAATTACGACAAGCAATTTAACCCTGACAATAAGAAATAAAAGTATGAAATACGGAATATTGGGAACAGGCGATGGTGTGAGCCACATCGCCTCGAAATTGACCGAACTCGGTCACGAAGTTATGATGGGCGCGCGTAATGCCACCAATGAGAAAGCTGCAAACTGGGCAAAAGCTAATGGTGAGCGGGCTTCTCACGGCACTTTTGCCGATGCTGCCCGATTCGGTGAAAGAGTATTCAACTGCGTGCAGGGCATCCACTCGCTCGAAGCGCTAAACGCTGCCGGAAAAGAAAATCTAAACGGGAAACTGTTGATCGACTTGGCAAATCCGTACATCTACAAGGATGGGCATATTTCACTCGATTCAAAGTATAGCGGAACAACCAGCTTGGGAGAAGAAACCCAAAAATTTCTGCCGGACACAAAAGTCGTAAAAACACTGAACTATCTCTGCAATCATTTGATGGTTCATCCGGGGCAACTACCGCAAGCCATTACGGGCTTCTATTGCGGTAACGATGCTGACGCGAAAGCCGAAGTAGCGGTTCTATTAAAGGATTTCGGCTGGGAAGATACCCTTGATTTAGGAAATATCAGTATGTCCCGCTACACTGAAATGCTCGGTGCGTTCTGGGTAGCCGCGCTTAGTGCTACCGGGAATATGAATTGGGGCATAAAACTCGTAAGATAAACAAGTAAAAGATACAGAATGATGAAAACAAGAAAATTCGGAACATTGGAAATCTCGGCTGTCGGCCTTGGCTGTATGGGTTTCACGCACGGTTACGGGACTTGTCCGAGTGAAGAGGAATCCATTCGTCTTATCCGTAAAGCATACGAGGAAGGCTGTACCTTCTTCGATACGGCTGAAATATACAGTTGTTATAAGAATGAAGAACTCGTGGGAAAGGCATTGAAACCTTTCCGGCATGAAATAACAATCTCTACAAAATTCACTCCGGCTGTCTTGCCCGGACAAGAGAATCCGGAAGGCAAATTGAGTCGTATCGGCATCCGACAAGCTGTCGAAAGTTCTTTACGACGTTTGCAAACCGATTATATCGACCTTTACACGGAACACCGTGTGCCCAAAGAGAACGATCCTGCGGAGGTTGCCTATTGGATGGGGGAATTGATCAAGGAGGGGAAAATCTGTGCATGGGGACAGTCCGAGCCCACCCTCGAACAACTCAAGACGGCCCATGCCGTTACGCCTATAACAGCTGTACAGAGCGAATACTCGCTGATGGAACGCAAGTGGGAGGTGGATGTCATTCCCTATTGCAAGGCTGAAGGTATCGGCTTTGTTGCTTATTCGCCTATGGCAGGCGGCTTTTTAAGCGGTAAATACCACTCCGCGGCTGAATTTAAGGGAGATGATGTAAGGCGCGTGATTACCCGTTACTCCGAAGAGAATATGCGTGCCAATCGAGTCCTGCTCAATCTTATCAACCGCTATGCGGAAGAGAAGCATTGTACCGCCGCACAAATATCTTTAGCTTGGGTGATGTATTCCGGTCATATTGTTCCTATACCCGGTATGCGTAGCGATGCCCGTATTCTTGAAAATCTGGGCGCTGCGGAAGTGACTATTACGGCTGACGAATATGCCGCTATGAACGAAGCTCTAAGTCATATTACCATACACGGAAACCGCACGGACGAGGATATTGCCAAGTTGGGGACTATCGAAGGACAGCAGCAGACTGTAGCCAAAGCGGAGAGATAGCAAACGAAAATCAACAAAATCAAATAAGAAATATGTATCCATCATTAAATCATAAAACAGCTCTTGTAACCGGAGCCGGAACGGGCATCGGAAGAGCTATCGCCCGACGTCTGGCCGATGAAGGCGCTAACGTATTGATCGTAGGCCGCACGGAAACGACACTTGCCGAAACAGCTGCTTACAGTGATAAAATCTCCTATCTTGCCATTGACCTCGAATCGGAAGACGGGATACGCACCATCATCCGTACTGTCGGAGAACGGTACGGTTGTCTCGATATTCTCGTCAATAATGCGGGATGGGCGCCCGTCACCCCGTTTACCGAGATGAAAATCGAGGAATACGACAAGGTATTTGCCATCAACGTGCGTGCCGTTGTCATGCTGACACAAGCCTGCCTGTCGATGATAAAGGCAGCAAAAGGCAATATCCTGAATGTCACGACAACCATGACAACCAATCCTATCGCGACGATGGCGAACTATGCCGCCTCGAAAGCTGCCGTCTATACTATGACACGTGCATGGGCGAAAGAGCTAGCAAAAGACGGCGTGCGTGTCAATTCACTCGGCGTGGGGCCCATCGAAACCCCAATCTACGGCAAGACCGAGCTTTCGGACGAAGCCGCGAAAGCACACAAGGATATGGTGACGAAAAGCGTACCTCTCGGTCGAATGGGACAACCCGAAGAGGTTGCCGCCGTCGTCGCTTTTCTGACAAGCGACGAAGCCAGCTTCGTAACCGGAGCCGACTATAAAGTGGACGGTGGTGTAGGTGCATAAAACAAACAACAATAAAAAGAATGAATATGAGAAATATATTGATTATCAGCGGCCATACAAATCTTACCGCATCTGTAGCCAATAAAACGATTCTCGAAACCCTGAACGAACGGCTGTCGGAAGCCGAAATCGTAAAGCTTGACGAACTTTATCCCGACTTTAAAATCGACGTAGAAGCCGAACAGCAAAAATTGCTCCGGGCAGACATCGTCGTGTTGCAGTTCCCCCTTTTCTGGTACTCCGCACCCTCCATATTGGAACGCTGGATGGAAGAGACTTTCCGTCACGGTTTCTCGCACGGAAGTACCGGAGACAAACTCAAAGGCAAGAAACTCGTTCTCTCTTTCACAACGGGAGCACCCGAAGCATTGTATAGCCACGAGGGGGCGATGGGCTACACCATCGACGAATTTTTAGCTTGCTACAAAGCAACCTGCCGACTGACGCAAATAGAGTATAGCGGCAGTGTTTATACCTGTGGCGTAAGTTACGGCAACCGTACCACACCGGAACTTATCGAGCAACAAAAAAATGTATCGGTAGTGCACGCTGAACGTCTTATCGAATTACTCGAAACGCTCTAATGCTTGAAGACAGACTACATAATTTCGACGATATAGTATTCAGTTGCTTCCTACCCGATGACTGGCTGAATGAATTTCGTATGCCGCAACACGTACTCGTGTATGTTTATGCTGGTATTCCAATCTCTCACCGGAAAAGTGGTTGGTAGTACGACGGCTTGAAGCAGCTTATAAACTACTAAAAGAAGGAAAAGAGAGTGTCAGCGAAGTGTGTTGGAGTGTCGATTTTCATAGTCGCTCGTATTTTACGACAGCATTTAAGCGTCAGTACAATATCTTACCATCAGACATAACAGCGAGAGGTATGACTTATTGTTAATTCTATTTCAAATGAAATTATTACTTCAACATCGAATACTTATAGGGTACATCATATTGATAGCAGTCATCGGCAGTATGGCTGCTATCATGTTCTATGAACGAAACCGAGTACAAAATATCGAAATGTTTATTTCTGTCATCCGGAATGTAGAACAGATAACCGCTACCGTTTACAATCATAGGAATTTATTAACAGTATTTCAAGCGGACTTTCCGCCAACAAAAAGCAAGACGGTTATTCCATATCTACTTTGATGGCCTGATGCTGTTCGCTTTATAAGAAATAAATCTCCACCATCAATTGTCGTGTGAACAATATGAGAATTGAAAGAACAGATTTTAAACTAAAAAGATGAACATTTATGACCCATCATATCACGGCGGATCTTTTGGTGGAATCCGCCACCCATGCTGTCACGGAAGAACTGTTCCGCGACTTCGATGAATCACTACGGCGATGCTTATCTACCGAAACCTCATGTATGCAAACGACGTTGGACAGGAGCTGTTGTCGAACTGGTCGAGTTGATTAAAGAATGCGAATGGAAGATTCATTCAGACAGATACATAAAAGTTTCTTATCCATATAAAGATGGATAATTTAGACCGGAATACAAGTTGCTGAAATACGTCGAGATTCAAACCTACGGCTAAAATAACTTAACAGTAAAAATCCCGCCAAAGCCGAAGCCGCCCCCGGAAGAGCCGCATATTGATAGCTGTAACCAGCTTCTATGGGCAGTCCGCCGCAATAAGCCCCCAGCGCATTCCCGAGATTGAAAGCGATCTGCACGCTTGCTGCTCCAAGCATCTCTCCCCCTTTGGCATTCTGTATGAGCAGCAACTGTTGCGGCGCCGAAACGGCAAACAAACAAGTCGTGCCGACACACATCAACAAGACGGACATCCACGGATTGGCCGACCAAAAGAACAACATCAGTAAAGCCAGACACATCACCCCCTGCGTAACAGCCGCCACACGTCCCGGAGTATAAAGGTCGGAAAGCTTCCCTCCCAACATATTACCGATGCACATACCCAGCCCGGCAAGCACCATGATAAAGGTCATGTCGGCAACAGGAACACCGGAAACCTTCGTAAGCAACGGTGTGATATAACTGTACAGGCAAAAGAACCCGCCGTTACCGAACATCGTTGCAAAGATCAACAACCACGGAGCCGGGTTGCGCAGAAAACGGAACTGCCCCTTAAACCCATTATCCGGCAAGGCAGCCACGTATGGTACCCACCGCCAGATAAACCAAAACACCACCAGTCCCCAGCAGGCAGCACTGAAGAAGGTAGCCCGCCACGAAAGAGCATGACTTATATAAGTACCGAGCGGCACAGCCAACAGGTTTGCCACCGTCATCCCGGAGATCATAATAGCCACCGCCTCCGACTTCTTCCCTTCCGCCGCCAATCGTTCCGCCACGATAGAGCCTACACCGAAGAAGGCCCCGTGAGGCAATCCGGAAATAAACCGCATCGCCATCATCGTCCAGTAGTTAGGTGAAAGCGAGACAAATAGATTCCCGACAATAAAGATAGCGACCAGCGCAAGCAGGATCTGCTTCAACGGTCGTGTACGGGCCAGTAAAACCAGTAAGGGAGCGCCGGCACAAACACCCAGCGCATAAGCGGAGATAAGATGTCCGGCACTGGGGATAGATATACCCAGGTCATTCGCTACATCGGGCAGTATCCCCATCATCACAAACTCGGACAAACCGAGCCCCAGCGTACCGAACGCCAGGGCGATAAGACTTTTCTTCATAACCGATAACCTAAACTTTTCGGGCGCAAAGTTAGCACATCATCGGGAAAAAGAGATTAAAATTATGTTATAAGTGTATCTGCAACCCGAAAGAAACCGGATGGAGTGCCGGCCCTTTATTGTTCTCGAACATTTCGATAGGAGAATATTTGCAGTAAACGCCCATACAGCCGACACCCGCCTGGAAAAGGAGATCCATTGTCACGGGACGCAGGTTCATGCCGCCATCCATCTTCTGCTTCCTGGTCTTTCCACTTCCGTATTCATAAACAACTCTGGATGAAGAGGTTGTCTTGATTACAGCGACAACACCACCGGAGATAAAGAAACGCGGGCGATGCCGTACCTTCTTGGTCTGCCACTCCAGTAGGACGGGAATGGTGACACTGGTCATATTCAACTTGCTTTTCTTATAGGTGATACCATCGGCGGCAGGAACTAACTGAGTGATACCGTCCACCTCCTGAAAATGAACATTCCCGTCGATGCGGTAACGGTTCCAGCGCAGACCGGCACCGGTCACTACCGCCCAGTTGTAGCGGGAGAATGGAAGGCTAAATTCCATAAAGTTAAGATTGTATTCCAGCGAGTTACCTTTGCGCAGGGACACATCGTCTCCTGTGAAGCTGTTGAAGCCCATACCGAAGCCCGCCCAGTGTGCGGAGAAATCACGATCCCAGGTAGGAAGAGGAATATTAAGCGTCTTGATATGTTTGCGTCGCTCGTAGCTCTGCCCGTCACGGTATTGTCCTTCGAAGACCATTTCGTCATCTACCTCGGTCCCGTCTTCCTGTTCTTCATAAACGCGGACTTTCATCCGGTCGCCGTTATCCTTTACTTCTATGCGTTTCTTTTCCAACCGGAAGATTGTATCGGCCGGCATTGGTCCGGCTTCGGCAGCCAGCAAGCCCATCACAGGGAGAAAGGCTGCCACGATCAGTAATAATCTTTTCATCTTTGTATTGTTTTATTCGTTTATAAATCTTTTTTGGTGAAGAGGATCGTGATCAGGTCGTCACTGTCCAGATCTCCTTCGATATAAACCAGGGTGATCACACCTTTGGAGCTGACCTTGAAAAGGACGAAGCGGTTGATGTCTGCCTCCTTGCCGAGTAGCTGGTAGTAGGCGGAGATAACGCCGCCGTCGTCGGTCACTTCCTTGATCTTCCGGGCCCCCTTCTGATCGGCTTCCAGGCATTGGCGGGTGAAGCGCAGGGCGTCGGGATCGTTCTTGATCGTGATGCTCTTATACCGGGTCATGCCGTAGGTTTCGAGCATCTCGTTGGATAGTTCGACCATCGTTACGTTTTTCTTCCGGCCGTAACGCTGGAAAACATCCTGTATTTTCAGGTCTTTTTGCAGAACCTCTGCATCTGTTGCCCCTGCTCCGGAAGGCAGCAGGAAAAGGGCTGCCAGCAATACGAGTAATGTGTATCTTATCTGTTTCATCGCTACATGTTTTTATTCGTCTTCACTAAATATGGAACCGAGTTCCTTTAACTGGTTATCGATAATCCGGCGGTCGGCTTCATCGCTGTCTTCCTCGGGAAAATATTCGTCGGCAGGAGTGGCCACCTCATGCAACGCCTCGAAAGCAGAAGACCGTACCTTATGGATATCGGTATAACACCGACCGTTTATCACTACATAATTGTCCGAACAGAAACAGGGGTCGGTCGGATACAACAATTGGCTGATCCCCAGCAGTGCCACCACACAAGCTGCCACCGTAGACAGAAGATATACGATCGACCGCCGGCTCATCGCAAAACGCTTCACAGCCGGTGTCGTGACTGTCACTTCCGCCCATATCTCTTCTGCCGGATCGTGCTGCGCTGCAATCTCCTCATCAAAGTATGCGAACAGCGGACGATATACCGACAGATGATCCGGAACATCCGCCCCGGCAAAGAAACGGCGGAGTTCGCGTTCCTCGGCTACCGAAGTTTCTCCTTCAAAATACCGGTTTAATACCTCTTCTATATTCATAACTGCTCCTGTTTGTTTAACTGTAAAAATTGTTCCCGTATCTTTTTCCTGGCCCTTGAAAGGTTGCTGCGGACGGCTTCGATGGCTGATCCTGTTATTTCCGCGATCTCGGACAGTTCGTAGCCTTCCACGTCTTTCATCCGGATGATAGTCTGCTGCACGGTGGGCAGTTGGGCAATCAGTTCGCGGATACGGGCGGCGGCATCCTTTTGTTCCAACTGCTCTGCCGGCGAACGGCTTCCCGAGTCGATCGACAAAGTGTCGATGTCGGGGCCTTCCGGACGGCGTGCTCTCAGTTTATCCAGCGTCAGATTCTTGGTGACTTGCATCGCCAGGGCTTCCACACTATGATAACCGTCCAGCTTCTCGCGGATATACCAGAGCTTCAGGAAAGCCTCCTGCACGATATCCTCGGCGTCGGCTCTCTCCTGCGTCAGTTTCAGGGAAAAGTTGATCAGCTTTTCCCGGAGTGGCAGTACGGTTATTTTAAACGTTTCAAGTTCCATTCTGTTTATATGACGGCAAAGGAAAGAAAACATAACATCAATATTCCAGTTTTTTGCCAGAATTATTGCATAACTTTGTAAACAAACAAGATAGCTCATGAAAATTCTGATTGTAGAAGACGAAGATTCTTTACGTGAAATAATGATCCGTTCGTTGGAGAAGGAGCGTTACGTCGTGGAAAGTGCCGCCAACTATAACGAAGCATTATTGAAGATCAATGATTATGATTACGACTGTATCGTGTTGGACATCATGCTGCCGGGTGGCAGCGGGCTCGATCTGCTTGAAGAGTTGAAAAAGATGCGAAAGAAGGACAGCGTCATCATCGTCTCTGCCAAAGACTCGATCGAAGACAAAGTGACAGGCCTCGACCTGGGCGCGGACGATTACCTAACGAAGCCGTTTCACTTGGCAGAACTGAATGCGCGTATTAAATGTATCATCCGCCGCAAGCAGCAGGACGGCGAACTGCATATCAACCTATCCAATATCACTGTCTATCCGGATCGTCGTGCCGTATATATTAATGAAGAGGAACTGGCTTTGAACCGGAAGGAGTTCGACCTGTTATATTATTTTGTCACCAATCCCGACCGCCTGATCAGTAAAGGAGCGCTTGCCGAGTCTATCTGGGGAGATTATATCGACCAGGCGGATAGTTTCGACTTCATCTACAGCCAGGTGAAGAATCTGCGCAAGAAGTTGAAGTCAGCCGGAGCTGTCCCGGAAATAAAGGCCGTATACGGTTATGGCTACAAAATGGTAAATGAAGAATAGCCGATGAAACTGATCCATTATACATTCCGCAACCTGTCCATCCCGCTGTTGATCATTCTAACGGCGTGGGCATGTTGTTTCTATTTCGTCATCATGCATGAAATAGACGACGAGACCAACGATAGCCTGGAAAATTACAAGGAGATCATCATCAAGACGGTACTTGCCGACAGCACGCTCCTGCATGACCATGTGGATATAATGACTAAATATTATATCCGCGAAGTCCCCGAATCGGAAGCCAATCTGGATAAAGACGAGTTCTTCGATTCGACAACTTACATCGAAATAGAGATGGAAGATGAACCGGTACGTGTGTTACGCACCTGGTTCATGACAGCCGACCGGAAATATTACGAACTGACGATCGAAACCTCCACCCTCGAAAAAGAGGATATGGCGGAAGCGATTTTTGTGAGTATCATTATTCTATATGTAAGCCTTTTGTGTTGCATCCTGCTGGTATCGCATTTCGTATTCAAGTCCAGTTTCCGCCCGCTTTATACGTTGGTAAAGTGGTTGAAAGAATACCGGCCCGGAAAACAACAGGCTCCATTGGTAAACCAAACCAAGGTGGAAGAGTTCAAAATACTGAACCAGGCTATCCAAACGGCAACCAACCGGAGTACGGAAATGTATAACCAGCAAAAACAATTTGTAGAGAATGCTTCCCACGAATTGCAAACCCCACTTGCCATCTGCATGAATAAACTGGAACTGCTCAGCGAAAACCCCGATTGTACGGAAGAGCAACTCTCCGAAATAGCCGGGATCAACCATACGCTTCGGGGCATCATCAAAATGAACAAGTCTTTGCTGCTTCTTTCGCGTATCGACAACAAACAGTTCCCCGATACTTCCGAGATAGACTTCAATAAACTAATCAATAAATATTTGCCAGACTTCGAGGATATGTATGAATACAAGAATATACATGTCACCTATACCGAAACCGGTACATTAATATATACAATGAATGAATCGCTGGCCTCTACCCTGCTCAGCAATCTTTTAAAGAATGCTTTTATACATAATATAGAAAACGGATCGATCGCCATTTCGGTAACCGGCCGGACACTGACAATATCCAACAGCAGTGAAAGCACTGGGTTGAATGAAGCGACCTTATTCAATCGTTTCGAAAAGCAAACGCATAAAAAAGAATCGACAGGATTGGGATTAGCTATCGTTAAGTCGATCACCTCCATTTATGGAATAGATATAAAATATGAATATAACGGCTTGCATAAATTCATTTTAACATTCTAATGGGGTGGTTTTCCCAAATCTTTCCCAAATGTCTCCTTTTCTTTGCAGTATAAATTAAAAGAAGAATGTTATGAAGAAGTTTGGATTAATTCTGGCCAGCCTGTTATTATCTGTCATGGCCATTTTCGCTGATAACGAAAAGGTAACAAGAGACAAATCGGTTTTGCCTTCTGTATGTCGGAATTTCATCACTGCCAATTTCGGACAAACGGATATTTCGCATATTAAGATCGAGAGTAATCTATTGGGTGTTAAAGGATACGATGTCATCCTGACGAACGGGACAAATGTCGAGTTCGACAAGTCCGGTGAATGGAAAGAGATTGAAACACGTCACGCATCTATCCCATTAAGTGTTTTACCGGAAAGAATAGCTGATTATATCCGGAAAAACTTTCCCGACAATACTGTTGTTTCAGTAGATAAAGATACACGTGAATATGAGGTCAAGCTAAACACGGACCTCGAACTCAAGTTCGACCGTAACGGCAATTTTAAAAAGTTTGATTAATAACAGAACAAAAAGAAAGAAATATGAGAACAAAATTATCTGTATTAGCATTAGCAATGTGTGGTTTACTGGCTTTTACAAGCTGTGATGATGATGACAACAACTACCTGCCTGACCAGACAGTCACTAAGGCATTCGATACCAAATATCCGGATGCAGGAAAAGTGGAATGGGAAACCAAGAGCGGCTACGAAGTGGCTGATTTCCATATAAGCGGCAACGATGCAGAAGCTTGGTTCGACAATAAAGGCAACTGGTTGATGACAAAGACCGAAATCAATTTCGGCCTGCTTCCGGAAGCCATACGCAAAGACCTGCGGGCCAATGAATATGCCGATTGGAAATATACTGACTTCGATAAGCTCGAACGTTCCAATGCAGCCACAATATATGTGATCGAAGCCGAACAGGGAGAAAAGGAAGTCGATCTGTATTATGCCGAAGACGGCACGCTCATAAAGGTAGTCAACGATACCGACGATGACAACAGTCACTTCCAACCGACTACCATTCCACAGGCTATCACAGACGCAATCAACGAAATGTATGCAGGTGCCACTATCGTCGATTTCGATCAGGAAAAGAACGGCTTCGAAGTGGATATTCTTCACAACAGCGTTTACAAAGATATATATTTCAATGCGGCCAATGAATGGGTTTCTACCGAATGGGACATCACGGAAGATAAAGTACCGGCTATTGTCATGAATGCCCTCAAAGCATCCGACTATAAAAATTACCGGATCGAAGATATAGACCAGATCGAAAAGCCGGCAGGAACGTTTTACCTGTTTGAACTGGAACAAGGCGACAATGATGTTGAAGTAACGATCAGTGCCGAAGGAAACATTGAGAATGTCCGCAAAGATTAACTATGCAAAAAGAACTTTGTAGATAGTCTATTTGTTTCTTACGAGAATAAACTGCACGAATACAATGGTTGAACCTCCATTGTGTTCGTGTTTTCTTTTATAAACAATTAAAATTAAACGTCATGAAAGAAAAACTATCTGTTTTAGCTATTCTCGTCTTATGTTGCATTTCCCTGTTTACCGGCTGCAACGATCATCAGAAGAAAGTAAATAACACCGTCGAAATCCCACAGGCTCTCCAAAACTTTATCTCCACCAAGTATCCGCAGGCTACAGTCCTGAAGTTCGATCAGGAAAAGAAGGGCACAGAAGTGGATATAAAAGACAAAGACATTAACAAAGAGGTTGTATTCAATGATAAGAACGAATGGATAAGCACCAAATGGGACACTCGTCCGGAAGATGTGCCTGTTGCCGTGATGGATGAACTGGCCAGCTCCGCCTACAATCAATACAAAGTACTGGAAGTGGATGCGATAGAAAAACCGGCAGGTATGTTCTATACATTCGAACTGAAAATGGATAATAACGAAGTAAAGCTGACTTTTGACGCGGAGGGACAACTTGTCGAGTAACGGGCAGTTTCTATTATCTGTCGAAAGCCTTACCAATAAAGAGACAGTGCCCTGCCAGCGGTAATAGTAAAAGGTTAAATACACAGTAAAAAAGTAGCCTCCCCAGTAAAGTAAAGCACCTTATAGAGGAGGCTATAATTTATAAAGTATAATCGCTTATTTGAAATGGAACTTCTCCCAGGTATATACTTTCGGAGACTCTTTTATAAAAGGCGTTACATTCTTTCGGTCCTCCCGGCTAAGATACAAGGGAGTTGTATACGTGGCTGTCAGTGTCAGGTTATCGGGACTTAAACTGTACTGTATCAGATCCATATCCAAACGGGATGTAGCATCCAGAAAGGCTGTACTGTTCTTATCCGCATCCTCTTTCATAAACCAATCGGCAGAAACCGGAGTGAACAAATCAGAAGCTGCCAACGGTTCCCATTCAGTAGTAAAAAAGTCTACCTGGCTGTCAGCTACCGGACCATTCACCGTTTTCACCATACAAATCACATTCGTATTATTCACTAACGGCAATAACTTCATTTCGATAGTACTCCGTTCGGTAGCCTGCAGCAATAAATAATCAGAGGTCAGCTTCTTCAAGGTAGAAAAGCCATTCATCGTATTTTTCAAACGGGCTTCCTTACCCGATTTATACAAATCGATTAAATCTTTACGCCAGGCATTTTCCAGTTGAGGAATATTACTGTCCGGCATGGATACAAATAAAGCATCCATCTCCTGCGCTTTCACCCCAAAAGCAAAAGCACAAATCAATATAGAAAAAATAAGTCGTTTCATGTTCTATTATCTATTTCGTCCCCAAATATAGGAATATCATTCCTAACAACACAAGGAATAAGTCCACAGCCTTGCTCTTTAAGTTTTTTTCATGGAAGAAGAGCGCTCCGGCGACAAAAGTGACCAGCACATTGCTACGGCGTATCATGGATACGATCGAGATCATCGAATCGGGGAAGCTCAGGGCATAAAAGTAAATCCAATCGGCAATGATCAGGAAGACAGAAATAAAGACGATATTCCAGTGCCAAACAAACGGCGTACTCTTTTTCCGCTGCGGATACCATAACAATAACAGGATCGGCAGCATGATCAGACATTGATATACATTAAACCACACCTGTACCGTCATCACATCCATACTCCCCATCAGATGCTTGTCGTATAAACCGCTCATAGCACCGGTCAGGATAGAAATCACCGTGAAAAAGATCCATTTATTATGGGTGAAATTTATCCCCTCTTTCTTTCCGGAAGAAGAAAGCATATAAAAAGAAGCGATCGAAAGCAACACACCGACCCATTGGTACAGATTCAGCCGTTCACCGAAAATAACCATTGCACCGACCAGCGTAAGTACCGGCTGGGTCGCCTTGATCGGTCCGGTGATGGTTAGCGGTAAATGCTTCAATGCAAAATAACCGGAGATCCAGGATGATAATACGATTACCGCCTTAATCAACACCGCTACATGTGTTTCAAAAGAAACACGCGGAACATAAAACATCGTACCGTCCAGCACATTGGTGTAGAACGATAAAAGTATGAAAGGGACGAAGATAAGACTGCTTATCAACGTATTCAGAAACAACACCGGAATTACGGCATTCCCATTCAGGGAAATCTTCTTATTCACCTCATAACATCCCAGCAGGAATGCTGAGGCAAATGCTAATGCTACCCACATAACAGTTGACAGTTGATAGTTGACAATTGACAGTTAATAGTTTATTATACTTCAAAAAGAGATTCGGGATACGTGACGTTTACCAGGAAAAGTGCATGACCGGGAACAGATCCCCCGGCTTTACATCTGTCTTTTGCCTCTATAACTTTACGAAAGCCATCGATTGTCAGCTTTCCCCTGCCTACTTCCAGCAGCGTCCCCACTATCGCCCGCACCATATTGCGCAGGAAACGATCCGCCTGTACCGTAAACACCCAAACATCCCCCTCCTGTTTCCATCCCGCCTGATAGATCCGGCAGTTATTTGTTTTGACATCCGTATGCAACTTGCTGAAGCTGGTGAAATCGATGTAATCGAACAACACTTTACAGGCCTCGTTCATCGCCTCGAAATCCAGTTTCCCATTCATCCGGTAGACCAGATCGTAATTAAACGGATCCTTCCGGGTAGTGACATAATATTTATACGTACGCGAAGTAGCATCAAAGCGGGCATGTGCCTCCGGTTTGACAGCCACGACACGATAAACGGCAATATCTTTCGGAAGCAAACGGTTCAGCTTCTCTGCCAGGAAAGCCGGATCAGCAAGCGGTTCGTCCCAATCAAAATGAGCCACCATCAGCCGAGCATGCACTCCCGCATCCGTACGCCCTGCCCCGACTACCGGAACCGGCCGACGCAACAACGTAGCCAAAGCCTCCTCCAGGCATTGTTGCACGGTTAAGCCATTGGGCTGTATCTGCCATCCGCAGAAATTCTTACCATTATAACCTAAATAAATAAAATAACGATTCACGCGCAGGATATTTACTTCTTAATAATTCGCTGCAAAGGTAACAGAATTATCGCCGGGAGATTGCCTATACGTCTAAAAAAGTGTACTTTTGCACTCTCAAATCTACACAATAAAACTATTTGACATGTTTGAAACATTGCTTCAATCGTCTTATTTTTCTTTGTTTCTGATCGTTGCATTAGGATTTATTCTGGGCAGGATACAGATCAAAGGACTTTCACTAGACGTTTCTGCCGTTATTTTTATTGCACTTCTGTTCGGGCACTTCGGAGTAATCATCCCCAAAGAATTAGGTAACTTCGGACTGGTACTATTCATTTTCACTATCGGCATTCAAGCGGGACCCGGATTCTTCGACTCTTTCCGCTCAAAGGGTAAAACACTGATTCTCCTTACCTTGCTTATCATCGGATCAGCCAGTCTGACAGGAATCATTTTTAAATATGCCCTTGGAATCGATACCCCGAGTATCGTCGGACTGATTGCCGGAGCACTGACCAGTACACCCGGTTTGGCAGTAGCAATCGATTCCACCCAATCATCTTCAGCCTCTATCGCCTATGGTATTGCCTATCCTTTCGGCGTGATCGGTGTGATTTTATTTATCAAATTATTACCCAAAATACTCCGTATCGATTTGAATGCCGAAGCACAGGCACTGGAAGCCAAACGAAAAAGCAAATATCCCCCACTCCATACTGCCGCATTCCGTATTGTCAACAGCAATATCTGTGATAAGACACTGGCTCAATTGCAACTGCGCAGCATGACAGGTGCTGTTGTTTCCCGCATCAAACACAATGAAAAAACATCCATCCCTACAGCTAATACGGTTTTAAAAGAAGGAGACCTGATCAAGGCCGTCGGAAACGATAAGTCATTGGAGCAACTGGAAATATTAGTAGGTGAACGCATCAAGGAAGATCTACCTTTTAATAGTACCCAGGAACTTCAGTCTATGCTGGTTACTAACAAAAACATACTAAATAAGACATTGGGATATTTAAACCTGCAAAGTACTTTCAGCTGCACGGTAACACGTGTTCGCCGAAGCGGTATCGACCTTCCTCCCGAACCGGATCTGACTCTGAAATTTGGAGACAAACTAATGATTGCCGGAGAAAAGGAAGACCTGAAAGAAGTGGGACAGGTACTCGGTAATGACGAGAAGAAACTTTCCGACACCGATTTCTTCCCTATCGCAGCAGGTATCGTATTAGGAGTATTGTTCGGAAAACTGAATCTCTCCTTTTCCGACTCATTCTCTTTCTCACCGGGACTGACCGGAGGTATCCTGATGGTGGCGCTTATTTTAAGTGCAATCGGAAAAACCGGACCGATCGTCTGGTCTATGTCAGGTTCCGCCAACCAGTTGTTACGTCAGCTGGGATTGTTATTATTCCTGGCTGAAGTAGGAACATCAGCCGGTGTCAATCTGGTATCAACCTTCCAGGAAAGCGGTTGGACGCTATTCGGGGTCGGAATGGCGATAACCATGGTTCCGATGCTCATCGCCCTCATTTTCGGATACTGGGTATTTAAAATCAATATCCTCGACCTGATCGGTACAGTTGCCGGAGGTATGACCAGTACCCCTGGACTGGCTGCTGCAGACTCTATGACAGACAGTTCGGCTCCAAGTATTGCCTATGCAACTGTTTACCCTATTGCAATGGTTTTCCTGATTTTATCTATTCAGTTGATCGCAAATCTGATTGTCTAAGAAAAAGTATAAATAAAAAAGGGTCTTGTCTGCTTGATTTTTGGTAGACAAGACCCTTTTTCACGTTTTTTTATTTTATATTTGCAGATACCATAAACAATAGATCTATGAACATGCAAATGAACCAACAATTTGACCTGGCCTTCAACTTCCTACAGAACACAGGAACGCACCTCTTTCTGACAGGAAAAGCCGGAACTGGAAAAACTACGTTTCTGAAAAAACTAAAAGAAGTTTCTCCTAAACGTATGATTATTGTCGCCCCTACCGGTGTTGCTGCTATAAACGCAGGAGGTGTAACCATCCATTCTTTTTTTCAGTTACCTTTCGGTCCTTACATTCCTTCCGCTAACAGAGAAGGTAATCAAAGTAACAACTATATGAATAAATTCAGCCGGGATAAGATCAATATCATCCGGAGTATGGATTTACTCGTGATAGACGAAGTCAGTATGGTACGGGCCGACCTGCTGGATGCTATCAGCGATGTCCTTTGCCGTTATAAAGATCGGACAAAGCCATTCGGCGGAGTACAGCTGTTATTGATCGGCGACCTGCAACAGCTGGCGCCGGTTGCCAAAGAGGAAGAATGGAATCTATTGAAAGAACATTATCCCTCCACCTTTTTCTTTGACAGCAAAGCGCTTCGGGAAAGTAATTACTACTGCATCGAACTGACACAGGTATATCGCCAAAGCGACAGTTCGTTTATCAATCTATTGAATAACATCAGGGAAAACAGGTTCGATGACGACACATTACATTGTCTGAACCAACGCTATATACCGAACTTTACACCGGATGACGGACAGGGATATATCACCCTGACCACCCATAATTATCAGGCCCAGCAACTCAACAACCGTAAACTGGCGGAATTACCGGGTAAGTCGTACACATTCAATGCGGAAATAAACAATGACTTTCCCGAATACTCCTATCCGACCGATCAGCACCTGGAATTGAAATGCGGTGCCCAGGTTATGTTTGTCAAGAACGATTCTTCCGGCGAACATCGGTATTACAATGGAAAAATCGGTAAGATCGTTTTCATCAACCCGAACAAAATCACCGTTGTCGGAGAAGACGGGAACGAGATACAAGTTGAAAAAGAAACCTGGAGCAACGTCAAATATACGATCAATCCCGAGACCAAAGAGATCACAGAGACGATTGCCGGAACTTTCAGTCAATATCCGCTGAAAACAGCCTGGGCAATCACGATCCATAAAAGTCAGGGATTGACTTTCGATCATGCTATCATCGATGCTTCCGCCGCCTTCTCACATGGCCAGGTGTATGTTGCCCTTAGCCGGTGTAAAACCCTGGAAGGATTGGTTTTAAGCAGTCCCATTACCCGTAATGCCATGATCAAGGATTTACGGATACAGGAATTTTCCTCTACCGTCGCCGAAAAACAACCGCAAAAAGAACAACTGGAACTGGCGCAACAAGAATATTTCCTGGAACTGGCTATCGAACTTTTCAACTTCGAGAGTATCCAGCAACGGCTGCAATATGCGGCTTATATGGTTTATACACATTTACAAAAGCTATATCCGGAACTCAACACGCAATATGCGAATACCCGGGATGCTTTCCGTTCCGTGATAACAGAGGTCAGCGGACGTTTCCAGCAGCAGCTGACCCGCATGATCACAGGCAATCCGAATTACCGGGAAGACGAAGCGATACAGGAACGTATCCGGAAAGGTGTTACTTATTTTATAGAGCATATCGATAGCCTTTGTACGTCTCTGGAAGAAAACTCGGCTGTCGAAATAGACAACAAGGAAAGCCGGAAAGCCGTCAATAATGCGGTCGGCAAATTTACGGAAGAATTACATCTGAAGCAGGAGACATTGAAAGCGTGCCAGAACGGTTTTTCTGTCGTTGGCTATCTCTCCGCCAAGGCCAAAGCATCGATAGAACCGCCTGCATCGACCAAAAAACGCTCCGAGCGTTCCTCATCGCAGACTGCAAAAGTGGAGATTTCCAGCGACATCTTACATCCGGACCTTTACAACAGCATCAGAAACTGGCGTTACGAGCTGGCCGTAGAAAAAGAGTTGCCTCCCTACACGATCCTGCAACAGAAAGCCTTGTTGGGTATCGTAAATACATTACCAACCAACTCCAGAGAATTGCTGGCTATTCCCGGAATAGGAAAGAAAGTCATAGAAAACTACGGCAGTATATTACTGAAACTGGTTGATGAATTCCGTAAAGGATAACAGTATGTATAAATAAATTTTGAAAGTCAATTTACTCGTTTTAAACGAGCATGGAACTCGTTTTAAATGAATTTTTATTCGTTTTAAACGGACTATAAGCTCGTTTAAAACGAGTTTTTGCCCGTTTTAAACGAGATTTACCTCCCATCTGACTATTTTATACTAATTTATCCATCAGAGTCATCCCTTTCTGGTAAAAAAATCGGATATTTGCATATCTTTTCAGTAAGTCTAAAAAGATAAAGATCAGGCAAATAGAGATTTGATATGGAGATAAAAGAATTATTAAAAAAGTATTCGGTTTTTATTTTAGGATTATATTTTTTAGCAGTAGGTATTGTATTGATCGTACGCTCTACTTTAGGCACCACCCCTATTTCCAGTGTAAATTATGTGTTAAGTCTTAATACACCTTTCTCGTTAGGGACCTGGACGTTTATCGTGAATATTTTATTGATCATGGGGCAATTCTGGCTGATCAGGAAAGACAGGAGCCGACAGGATACAATAGAAATTCTTCTTCAGATACCTTTTTCATTCATCTTCTCGGCTTTTATAGATTTCAATATGATACTGACCAGCAATTTACAGCCTTCCAGCTATGGGATGGCGATGGGATTGCTACTCGTAGGATGCCTCGTACAGTCTATCGGCGTCGTACTCGAAATCAAACCCAAAGTGGCAATGATGAGTGCCGAAGCGTTTGTAAAATATGCTTCCCGTTGCTATAACAAGGAATTTGGAAAGTTTAAAGTTTATTTTGATGTTACATTGGTTACTTTAGCGGTACTAATTTCGCTCATGTTTACACAGGGGATCGAAGGCATACGCGAAGGCTCACTTATTGCAGCTTGCATTACAGGGTATATCGTCAGTTTCCTGAATCAGAAGATTATGACGAAAAAGACGCTTTACAGGTTATTATCCGGTTTAAAATAAAAAAATAAGGCTGAACGAGCTTCACCGGAGTAGCGAAGCGATTCAGCCTTGATCTTTTGTCAGCTTTTGGATCAATTCCAAAGCTGAATTATTTCTTCAATTCAAATCCCAACATCATCCCTTCATATTCACTGGCCAGTTTATTAACCAACTTCAACGTGGAATTGTCAGAGATAGAAGATATCTTCGATAGAAAATCCAGTAACTTATCGGCATTGAAAAGCAAGGACAACTCATCACCGGAGATAACGACATGAGCTGTCAGCGTAGTCACTTTCAGTTTTCCGCCCAAAGCATATTTCAACTCAACCGTCTTCTCATCCGGATTAACAGAGAAAGTACCTTTCAAGGTTTTCTTCTTCAACGCATTCGTAAATGTGCTGTCACTATTGAATACATAATTGAACATACCCTCAACGATACCCGCCTTGGCGCAATATGTTTTCAGTTTCTTCTCCAGTTCACCGGCAGCCACACTTCCAGCTACATTCTTCAAGGCGTTATCTCCTTCCAGCTGGACAGCCGGATTCGTATATGTCCAGGTTCCCGTTAGATTTTCTACCGTCAGTTTTTTACCTCCTGTTACAGAAGTCACCGCATCTTTTACGGTAGATGAATTCAAGATGTCTTTCAACGATTGTCCGTATGCCTGACCGGATACAGACAGCAGGATGCTGATAGCAACCACTAATCCCCACACTTTTTTCATTTTTCTCTAGTTTTACTCTTTTTAAAAACGTACAAAGATACAAATATTATAGCTACATTTGTTCTTCACATTTATTTGTGCAGCAAAAGATCTTGAACTTAACAACATCTGTCTTATGAGAAATCTAACTAAACGCATCTGCATCATGCTTATTTGCTCATTAGCGTATCTGTACGGACAAGCGGCTATCGCCCCGTCCGTCGTACAATCGACAATCAACACATTAACCACCAAAGACAACAGTAACAAAAACGGTATTGAAAAAGGGGTCAACCAGGTTGCCCGTCTCTGGCTGGAAACCGATGGCGACGATGCCGCTTTCCAGGC
Organism: Parabacteroides timonensis; assembly: GCF_900128505.1. Taxonomy (NCBI): domain Bacteria; kingdom Pseudomonadati; phylum Bacteroidota; class Bacteroidia; order Bacteroidales; family Tannerellaceae; genus Parabacteroides; species Parabacteroides timonensis. Next base: position 1,253,872 of record NZ_LT669940.1, on the reverse strand, counting down.
TTTCTGTGAAGCGAATTATATCACTGATCCGGAAGAAAAGTATCAGACATTTCTTAAAATCAGTGATTACCTGGAAAGCATTTACGGTCATTTCAACGAAATGTCCCTGCGCCTGCAGAAAAACCTGCATCTGGATAACGGACCGCTGCTCTCTATCGATGAGAAGTTCGGTTCGTACAGTCCGTCCACTCACCTGAACGATGACTTGTACAACAACAAAATCGCCTTTATCATTGCCCTGAATTTTCCGCATCTCACCCTTGAAGAAAAGGAAGCACTCGGAACCGACCGTAAAGCATGGGCTTACGCACGTATGGGCGACCTGTTCACGGAACGCATCCCGGCCTCTCTTCTGCAAGCTGCCTCAAACGCTGAAAGCGATGCCGATATCTATATTTCCCAGTACAATATTTATATGGGGCATGTGACAAACAAGAAAGGACAGTTGCTGTTTCCGCAAGACATGATCCTGTTATCACACTGGAATCTGCGTGACGAGATCAAAGCGAACTATAACAAAGGAAAAGAAGGGCTGGATAAGCAACGTACGGTTTACGAAGTGATGAAACGTATCATATCGCAGGATATACCTCTTGAAGTAATCAATTCAGGAGCCTATGAATGGGATCCATATACAAACACAATCAAACAAAACGGTAAAGAGGTAAAATCGACACCCGAATCGACTACGCGTTATCAGAAGATGCTCAACAATTTCAAAGCTATGCAAGGCATCGACCAATACACCGGAAATACTTATATCGACCGCAAATTCAATGATGATATGGAAGTAGCCCTGCAGGATGTAGAAAAACTGTTTGACGAATTTCTTTCTGCCCCCGAACTGAAAGAAGTCGGTAAAATGATCTCCAAGCGCCTGGGACGTAAGTTGGAAGCTTACGACATCTGGTACGATGGTTTCAAAGCCCGCAGCAACCTGGATGAAACGAAGCTGGATGCACAAACGCAGGCTCTTTACCCGGATGCTGCCGCACTGGATAACAAACTGCCGGATATCCTGATGAAACTGGGATTCAGTGCCGAACGCGCAAACTACCTGGCAGACAAGATCACAGTAGATGCGGCCCGTGGTTCAGGACACGCCTGGGGAGCTTCGATGAAAGGACAGCAGTCGCGCCTTCGCACCCGTATTCCTTCTTCCGGAATGAATTACAAAGGGTATAACATTGCCATTCATGAATTTGGGCATAATGTGGAACAGACATTGTCACTTTATGATGTGGATTATTATATGCTGCATGGCGTTCCGAACACCGCTTTCACCGAGGCGCTGGCATTTGTTTTCCAAAAACGTGACCTTGAAATTTTAGGCATCACCGATCCGAATCCGGAGAAGAAAGCTATGGATGTGCTGGACAAGATTTGGAGTATGTATGAGATCTGCGGTGTTTCCATGCTGGATATTTCTGTTTGGAAATGGATGTATGCCCATCCGGACGCAACAGCGGAACAGCTGAAAGAAGCAACCATCTTATTGTCTAAAGAAATATGGAACAAATATTATGCTCCTGTTTTCGGGGTAAAAGATGAAACCGTACTGGCTGTTTACTCCCATATGATCAGTTATCCGCTGTATTTATCGGCCTATGCATTCGGACAGATCATCGAATTTCAACTCGACCAGTATCTGGAAGGGAAGGATTTCGCCAATGAAGTCGAACGTATCTTCCGGCAGGGATGTCTGACACCTAACCAGTGGATGATATTGGCAACCGGCAGTCCGTTGACAGTCGAACCGATGTTGGAAGCGGTAAGAGAAGTCATTAAGTAATTATGATAAAATGATATTGCAAAATCGCGCCATATCTGTAAATGAGAACGACGGATTACCATTACCCAAGCGTTACTGGGCTATTTTAGCCACTGCCCTGGGAGTTGGAATGTCTGTGATAGACGGCACCATCGCCAATGTGGCTTTACCGACAATCGCCCGTGACCTGGGAACTTCACCGTCCGTAACGATCTGGGTAGTCAATGCTTATCAGCTGGCTATTACCATTTCGCTGCTCTCTTTCTCTTCGTTGGGAGACATTTACGGTTACCGGAAGATTTACTTATCAGGGATTTTGCTATTCAGCATCACGTCTGCCATCTGCGCCTTTGCCGATTCATTCTGGATGCTGACAGCCGCCCGTATCTTACAAGGATTCGGAGCAGCCGCAATCACAAGCGTGAATACGGCGCTGCTCCGGATCATCTATCCCAAACGTTTTCTAGGTCGTGGGATGGGTATCAACGCCCTTGTCGTTGCCGTATCGATTGCTGCCGGACCTACAATCGCTTCAATCATTCTCTCATTGGGTTCGTGGCATTGGCTTTTTGCCATCAATATCCCGATAGGAATTGCTGCACTCGCAATCGGACTGATGCACCTGCCTGACAATCCGGTAAAAGTAACCGGACGCCGTTTCGACAAGCTCAGTTGTCTGATGAACGCAGTCACCTTTGGTCTGCTTATATTCTCGTTAGAGGGTATTGCCCACAAAGAAAACACAACATTGATCATAGCCGGGATATTTGCATTGTTCGTGATCGGTTATTTCTTTGTACGCCGCCAACTGCATGAGAAGTTTCCGTTGCTGCCGGTCGACCTGATGCGTATCCCGATCTTCTCCATGTCGATCGGCACATCTATCTGTTCTTTCACCGGGCAAATGCTGGCAATGATCTCCCTCCCCTTTTTCCTGCAGGGTTCGCTGGGACGCAGTGATGTTACGACAGGCTTACTTCTGACACCCTGGCCGTTGGCCACCATGATCATGGCTCCCCTTGCGGGTCGGTTGGTAGAACGTATCCATGCAGGTATATTAGGAGGTATCGGCATGACCGTATTTGCAGCCGGTCTTTTCCTTCTCGCCATACTGCCTGAAAATCCGACAAATATGGATATAGTATGGCGCCTGTTTATTTGTGGAGCCGGCTTCGGCTTATTCCAGACACCCAACAACAGCACTATCATCTCCTCCGCCCCATCCAACCGAAGTGGCGGAGCAAGCGGGATGCTGGGCACCGCCCGTCTACTGGGACAAACACTGGGAGCGACACTGGTTGCCATGATATTCAATTTAGTTCCCAACAACAGTACACAGGCTTGTCTATATTTAGCTACCGGATTTGCTATTGTCGCTGCAATAGTCAGTTGTTTAAGGATTTCACAACCGAGGCCGCTAAAAGGATTCAAATAGTCTGAGTTTTTATAAACAACAATTATAAGATCGATACTTGTGATTTGTTTTCAAACTTATATCTTTGTCATATTGAATACAGCTTATGCCAATGGCTATGTTATTCCGTGATAGTTGTGATTTGCTTTCAAACTTATATCTTTGTCATATTGAATACAGCGCCGGGTCTGTGGTGTGGTTCGGGTGCACCGTTGTGATTTGCTTTCAAACTTATATCTTTGTCATATTGAATACAGCTAATCAAGGGTACAGGAAGTAACAGTTCGCGTTGTGATTTGCTTTCAAACTTATATCTTTGTCATATTGAATACAGCCGCTAAAAGTACACTTGCTGCATCAATAAGTTGTGATTTGCTTTCAAACTTATATCTTTGTCATATTGAATACAGCAAAGACTAAACTGTTAACGAATTATAAAGCGTTGTGATTTGCTTTCAAACTTATATCTTTGTCATATTGAATACAGCCCGGTGTCGACTATACGGATAAATCAGTACGTTGTGATTTGCTTTCAAACTTATATCTTTGTCATATTGAATACAGCTCGCTTCAGAAGACGTTCTGAACATGCTTTGTTGTGATTTGCTTTCAAACTTATATCTTTGTCATATTGAATACAGCGATATATCTGAGGGGAGCGTGTTTATCTTTGTTGTGATTTGCTTTCAAACTTATATCTTTGTCATATTGAATACAGCAGGCTGAAATTAACGCAACAACTGAACTTAGTTGTGATTTGCTTTCAAACTTATATCTTTGTCATATTGAATACAGCGCCTTATATAATAGATATGGTTATTCCAAGTTGTGATTTGCTTTCAAACTTATATCTTTGTCATATTGAATACAGCAGGAAGTAAAACAAACAATGGCTCGCGTTAGTTGTGATTTGCTTTCAAACTTATATCTTTGTCATATTGAATACAGCACAAATGGCGGACATTTCAACTCGCCGGCGGTTGTGATTTGCTTTCAAACTTATATCTTTGTCATATTGAATACAGCTCAAAGTGGGTAGTTATTACAGGTCGCAATGTTGTGATTTGCTTTCAAACTTATATCTTTGTCATATTGAATACAGCTGCTTTCGCTTCTGGGAATGCCTTCAATCGGTTGTGATTTGCTTTCAAACTTATATCTTTGTCATATTGAATACAGCATTTTGTATTAAATTTCGCTTGTTTCTTTTGTTGTGATTTGCTTTCAAACTTATATCTTTGTCATATTGAATACAGCCTCCGGGAAAGATTATATGAGCCGCATTTCGTTGTGATTTGCTTTCAAACTTATATCTTTGTCATATTGAATACAGCCGGATGCAGGCGTTAACACGATCTCTCTTGGTTGTGATTTGCTTTCAAACTTATATCTTTGTCATATTGAATACAGCACAACATCGACAAGCAACTATTATTCAATAACTTATAAGCAAATGCAGGAAATAAAAAACTACTGTATTCAAATAAAAAATCTCGCCATAAAGACGAGATTTTTTATTTTAGAAAAGTTCCAATTGTTGACCTGGAGCACTTACTCCATGAATCTTTTTCCCATAAAAAAGTTCAATATTAGCAAACTGTTTATCCGTTATACAAAGAAGACCAACCTGACCATACTCCGGAAGAAAAGACTTTACACGTTTTATATGAACCTCTGCATTTTCACTACTTGCACAATGACGTACATAAATTGAAAACTGAAACATAGTAAAGCCATCCTTCTGCAGATTCTTTCTGAAATCCGTATAAGCCTTCTTATTTTTCTTCGTATCAGTTGGCAGGTCAAAAAATACAAGTACCCACATAATGCGATATTCACTAAATCGATTCATACTATCTTTCCGGATATGAGATACGGCGCAATCCACCACTAAAACATTTATATAAAGACGCTGTTGTCTGCCCTACAGCAATCATCAAAGGGCTACGTTTGCCATTAATATTAACATCCAAAACAGGAATATTAAGCAACTTGGCTTTTATGTCTCTCGATAATTCTGTTATGTCTTCGCCATTTTTTATAATATCAACCACTAATTCATCTACATAAGGTCGATACGGTTCCATGATATCATCAGCCAAACAATATGCATTATAACGATTATGATGATGAATTCCTAAAGTAGGTAACATACCGCTGGAGACCAGTCCACGGGCAACCACTGCACGTAATATTGCATATCCATAATTCAATAAATTATTAGGAGGAATACCATCCCTTTCCCTTGTAAAATCTTTTATTCTGTAGAATAAATTCTTCCAATAATAGGCAGCTGCACGAGCTTCCAGATTATCAGGATCACCACTCTTTACATCGTTTGCCCATACACGCATATTTCTGACTTCTGCACCTGTACTATCAGATAAAACAGATGCTTGATTTTCTATCTTCATCTTTATAGTCTGTTGCCACAACTGCTTTTTCAATGGTAATGAAGCATCCAGTTGATCACGAAATCGCTCATTCTGAGTTGTATTTCCACATAAAGGTAACATTAACCCGACAGGCATACTTTTACTATCACAGGAAATAACAGCACAATTATTTTCCAAAAGAGCTTCCAAAGCACCGGATGTAATAGTTATCTGTTTATTATCCAATACAACAACACCAATATCTTCTATCGGACGACTGACTACCGCCTGCTTCTTAAAGCTCTCCGGCACAGTATCATTCTTCTCTACTTCTGGTAATTTAATCATTAACTGATTATTACAAGTAGATAAATACGCTGGATTTCCAAAATATAACGTACACTTAATCATAACAAAATGATTTAATAATACTCTTATTTACTTCTATGTATTATAATCCCGAGCCTGTTTACCTTCAGAGGTAAACAAATCTCTTTGATCATTTCACCAGTCCAGGAACGCTGTGCTTTATTATTACTACCCAACTCCAGTACAGGAACAATAGGATATGCAATATTACAAGGAATAAAATGCGCCTCCCCTTTTGTACAACTAACCATCTTATATATTCTTTTACTTTTCAGCTTATCGCCAATTCTATTATTCACAACCTCATCTTCAGTAGGTACATAAACTAAATCATTCGGAGAAAGCCAGAATAATAACTTATTTCCATTCTCATCAACTTCCGGAACAGAAAGCAAACCCTGTTTTTGACGCTCAATAACAACATTTAAGGGAATTGAATCATACGTTCGTTCACCATTCTCCGTTTGATAAACAGCAAAAAAGAGATTTGTACCTTTAGCTGCCTCTACATATTTTGTTGATTTATTTCCGATTATACCTACATTAAATTTACTTCCTTGTAACTCACAAACACGAACTTTATAGATAGGCTGATGTAACTTTCCTCCATTCAATGCCTTTAGATTCCGATTCAACTCATCAATACCTTCCAGTGAAAAGGCTAATTCTGCCTTTTCTTCAAAATTTCCCAGATGCCTCAATAAGATTTTTTGAATAGCAGTGTCTGTTACACTTTCTTCTATTTTCTTTTTATTGAAAGAACTATCCAAAGGCTTTCTTACAGCAATCAACCGATCTTTTGTATCATTGGTATAATAATAAACTGCTATCTTCGTAAAATCATATTTTTTCCAGTCGTTCGCATTTTCCTTAAAAAACTTATCTATTCTTTTCTTTTCATATTTCAATGCCATGAGTGATTTTACTTTATCTTTCAAAGACCTATCAACTATCATACTTGGCATATCCAATGCAACCGACAACTTTACATATTTTATCCTGCGCAGATTCACATTTCCAAATACAGTTTCTTTATGCATCGGTTTACGTATCGCCCAATTACTGCCTTTTACCTGTTTTACAAAGACCTTCTCTCCTGATGCATCATAATGTTGATAAAAATTGGTAGCTTTATTGATTACGCGTAAGTTCTGCTTAAAACTAACAATAATATTTTCCAAAGCCAATCGGGCATCTTGCGTAAATGTATCCCACGGCTTTTTTATCAGCCAAGTATAATTTCCTCTGTCATCTGTTCTCCGCTTTTCACAGAGATCATGCTGCAAATCATACCGGGAGAATTTAGAGCGTCTGCTAGCCGACTCATTATTCAAATAATTCACAATATTACGTGTCGCACAAGCAATAACAATAGCATCCATTGCATGATGACGATGATCAATACGTTTTTTGTTAAAACCCCTCTGTAACTCAAGAGGTATAGCAGGAAGATATTTTTGTACTCTCTCATTATATACTGTGAATTGTTCCGAGTTAGTCAATTGATTCAACCGTTCAAAACGAGGAAAAACAATATCATTCCACACATCATTAAGCCCCCAATCCTTTTTCAGTCGGTCAGTAACTCCCCCAGTACAGGTTATTACGTTTTTTGAGATGGCCTCCTGTTCATCTTTTTCACGAACAATATTGGATAATAATCCCTTGATTACTTTACTTATATAACGACTATCGTTCAACTGCCTTTCAATAAATGCTTCCGGAATATCCTCCATCAGTAGTTTTTTCATTTTAGACCGATTCCTCGCACTACTATAATTTTGTTTTATAAATTCTTCATAAGCAGATACTGAAAAAACCTCCACTGTCTTACCAAAACCCAATGAGACTTTCTGACCATGATGATTTTTTATGAACTCATATCCAAGCTGATTACTTTTCAATTTATTTACTTCTGATTCACAAATCACCTTATTACTAAAGGAGTCATCAAAATAACGGGATTGAGGAATGACATGTTCTATTTCATAAGCAGGGGTGAACAGTTTCCCCAAAGGAATAATCTCCCCAGTATAAGGAGAACGATACTTTTGTTCCAGCCATAATTTATATCTCATTATCTCTGATTTTCCAGGTCGTTTCTTTATATCTGATTCTCTGAATTTCTTAATCACATCCATCATATCGTCAGGCACTTCAACACTATTCAAGACATACTCTTCATAGATTCTGAATATTTCCTGTTGCATGGGAGAATAAGGACGTACGTTCTCTATTTCATATTCCGGATTAAGAAATTCCATCAACAGCTGCTTTACTCTTAAATTTGTATTTTCATTCTCAAGAGTTTGTTCAGTTAATTGTTTTCGTTTATCTGCCGGATTTTTCATTTCTCTACCTAGTTCAACATGGATTTCATCTATCTGTCCGGCCTCTTTCCAGATATCACGTACCGTTCTCAATGTTTCCAATATGACCTGCTCCACAATAGGATTACGCAAAGAATGTTGTTTAAAAGAATTTATATAGACATCCATATCATCGGCTGTCAGCCATTTAGTCATCTCCTGTGCTTCTGCATGACGATTATAAACTATATAGGAAGCTAGCCAAACGGGTAAGCCCTGAAAGTCTGCAATATCGAATAAGTGAATAGCTTTATCACGAACACGTTCAAGAATACTGTCATCAACCTCTCCTGTAATAATCTTCTCGATACGCATCCGTGTATGAGCATCTATATCATCTTTACTCCAGAACTGACCTCTTCTCATCAATGACAATAGTTTTTTTATTGCTTTTTCCGAGTAAGTCCCATACTCCTTTTTCAAAGGAGGAAATTTACGAAAAGCCTCAACAAACGCATCATCCAATTGATTTTTTTCTTTAAAATGAACCAAAGCTTTAACTATTTCATATTTATCCTCTACTGAATATAGAATATGCCACAAAGCCATTTCCTTTTCTTTTGTCAGAAAATCACTTGAAACATTAGCTTTATCCAGACGACTCAATATAGAAGCCCTCGTTTCATTACATGGATAAACTTTCTCTTCTACATAATTCCATCGATAAGGAAAAACTGTCTGTCCTTTTATTTTCTTCTGCTTAAAATAAGATTGTAGTAACACATCTTGTTTTATTTCTTTTCTGTCATTCAGCCACTCAAACAAAGCTACATAATCGTCTTCATCTTTCAGCCATTCACCAGTTATATCCACATCCACTTTCAATTTTCCGTCAACTTCTTTTTCTCGTTGATAGATACGAAGATTACTGATAAACTGCCATAGACGAAATTCTTGAAAGAAAGGATTCGATTTTGCTATACATTTAATTGGAGAAATTTTTTCTTCACCCGTTTTCTGATCTTTATATTTCCGATATTCAAAAGGACAATCACTTATCAGTGATTTTTTTGTTTTTAACGGACGCTGAAAGAAAATAATATCATTCAGAAACAGATGAGTAAAATCTTTTTTTGCAATATTTTCGCGATGAGAGTCATTATTGGGGTACAAATTTGTGATACACTTATTATAAAGATCAACATTTTGTAACTCCGGATGAAACTCTGTTTGTTTTTTAAGTATAGCTTCCAATTCAGCTTTATAGTATTTCCGCTCAACAGTACGTACTAATTTGCCTCGTATTTTTTGAGAAGGATGTTGCAAAAGAGTATCATAAATATAAGTTCCTACCGTTTTAGCCGATTGATCGATATCTGCTTCTGTTTTCTTTTTGATTAATGTCCAGTCATCCTCTTTAGGGGCACGAAAAGAACGTTTTACACAACCGTCTTTATCTACTTTAGGAGTACCGTCTTCTTCGATATCTGTTGTTACAATAAACTCCATCGTTTTACCTTTCCAGTCAAGAGGTACACTACTCGCCCTACGATAAATCCAACCATTTTCCAATATTATTTCATACCAGACATCCTTACCTTTTTTCTGATCCGTTGCTTTTACCGATTCAACTTTCAGCGCATGAAACTCCACCAGTTTATTACTATTTTCTTCCTCATCTTCTCCTCTTAACTGATAATATCCTCTTTTTTGATTGAAGTGTAATAATAACCACGCTAATTCCTCCTTATTTATTTTTTCCCGTAAAGCCTTTTTTCGAAGATAATAAATAGTCCAGTCATAAGGGACCTTGCGACCTTCACCAACTAGCAGAGGCTGACTATCTCTAAAGTCATTCAACATTTCTTCAAAAGATGAATTAAAAAGAAACTCATATTTTCCTGAAGCCATTTTCTTCCAGGGTAATTTCGGTTCTGTATCTGTAAGATATTTACCCGGATGATTGTCAAAATCAATTTCGTTCAAATAATGCTGAGGAAGAAAACCTAATACATTCAATACACGATGCAGACGTTCACGCCGCAACAAATGACGTTCACGTAAACGCCGAATTCCCCTAAATCGCGTTCGTTCAGAAGTCTGCGATTTTGAATTACCTTTATCAAAATCACCTAATATAGCTGCATCCATAGGGATAATTCTGCTCCCGGAGCGCTCTATTCCACTCAAAACAAGCCCTTTTTCATTCTCTGAAGCATTTAACAGTGCCCAACCTATACTATTGGTACCCAAATCCAGTCCTACTATTTTTCTCATGGCATTAACATTTGTGTATCCTCAAATATATTCTTTTATTTCGAATATTTCTTTTTTTATTAAAAATATTATATATATTTGCACTTACAAAGATAAATTTGAAAGCAAATCACAATAAGGATTATTCCGTTGTGAAAACATTCAGGGCGGGGAAACTCGCCCTTTTTTTATTCTGTCACTTTGTCAAAACGTCAACTGACATACTTTCTCCACAGCCTGTATCAACCGCATCATGCGCTTCTTTGAAAATATGCGCTTCTCGCAGAGATTAGCAATAGCACATTGTTTCTAATTTGAAGGATTTGCTATTATTTTTTTGTTACTCAGGCAAATTATTCAGATGATATTTTTCAGCAAGCCGGTAATTCGAAAAGCGACAAACATTACGTCATCTCAAAAACAGTCATATACCAACTTAATCCACACACAAGAACTGGCATTTTCGCCCTTCATCGCACCCGTTATTTGCTCTTTTTCCTACTAATTTCCATCTGTTAAAAAAATCATTTAGATGATTTTTCGAACTCTTCTCCAAAACAGTCGAAAAAGCCGCCTATCTTCTCCAAAAGCGATTAATTCTCCCATTCACCTGTTAGCAAAAAGGCGAAAATTGTAACATTTGGATAGTAAAAATAAAAAAAGCCACCCTGCAAATGCAGAGTGGCTTCCTATATTTAATCTGTAACTTGGATTAAAGTTTATTGTCAGAACCCAAAACGTTAAGAATTTTGTGTTTGTACAGTTTTTCCATGTTATCGCGAGCCGGGCCCAGATATTTACGAGGGTCAAATTCTGCCGGTTTCTCAGCGAAAGTCTTACGGATTGCAGCAGTCATAGCCAGACGAGAGTCTGAGTCGATGTTGATCTTGCAAACTGCAGACTTAGCAGCCTTACGTAATTCTTCTTCAGGAATACCGATAGCAGCTTTCAAAGCACCACCGAATTTGTTGATTGTTTCAACTTCTTCTTCAGGAACAGAAGAAGAACCGTGAAGAACGATAGGGAATCCCGGAAGTTTTTCCATTACAGCGTCCAATACTTCGAATGCCAATGGAGGAGGAACCATCTTGCCAGTCTTCGGATCGATATGGCACTGTTCCGGAGTAAATTTGTAAGCACCGTGAGAAGTACCGATTGAGATAGCCAAAGAATCGCAACCTGTGCGAGTAGCGAAATCAATTACTTCTTCAGGGTCAGTATATGTGTGATGATCAGAAGAAACTTCGTCTTCAACACCAGCCAATACACCCAGTTCACCTTCAACTGTTACATCGAACTGATGAGCGTATTCAACCACTTTCTTAGTCAAAGCAACGTTTTCTTCGTAAGGCAGGTGAGAACCGTCAATCATTACAGAAGAGAAACCTGAATCGATACAGCTCTTGCAAGTTTCAAATGTATCACCATGATCCAGGTGAAGAACGATCTGCGGATTTTCGCAACCTAATTCCTTTGCATATTCAACTGCACCCTGAGCCATGTAACGCAACAGAGTTGCATTAGCATACTGACGAGCACCCTTAGATACCTGCAGGATAACCGGAGATTTTGTTTCAACAGCAGCCTTGATGATAGCCTGCATCTGTTCCATGTTATTGAAGTTGAAAGCCGGAATTGCATATCCGCCTTTGATGGCTTTAGCAAACATTTCTCTAGTGTTTACCAAACCTAAGTCTTTGTAATTTACCATTGTTGTATATGTTATTACGTTAATGATTGAAAATCTTGTACAAAGATAAAAACTATCCAAATATATTATGCTATTAAGCATATAAAATAACACAAAAGTCAAGGTTTAGGAAAAAATAGTCGGAAATTCTTTGTTTGTTTAGAGCAAATCCATACCTTTGCAAGCCAATTTACCGGTTACCAAACTAATAAGAGTATAAATTAAATTAGATAAAGAAGCAATGAAAAAAGGAATCCATCCTGAAAACTATCGTCCTGTAGTATTCAAGGACATGTCAAACGATGATGTATTTATCACTCGTTCAACTATTAATGCAAAAGAAACTATCGAAATCGACGGTGTTGAATACCCACTGGTAAAGGTCGAAATCTCTAACACTTCACACCCGTTCTACACTGGTAAGTCTAAACTAGTGGATACTGCTGGACGTGTTGATAAGTTCATGAGCCGTTACGGTAACCGTAATAAGAAATAATCATTTCCTGCAAGGAATTGAAAAAAGGTTGCGATTTAGTTCGCAGCCTTTTTTTATGCCCTCCCATTTTAGGCATAAGAAAGGGGGAAAATCAAAAATATTCCTATATTTGTAGCTTGTTAAAAGCTATATTAATCGAATAAAATACCATGGCAAAAACAAAAGAAGAATTACTGAACATTCTCGACCAGTTCACACTGGCAGAAAAAGTAGTTTCCGCTGAACCTTTCGGAAACGGACACATTAACGATACGCTGAAAGTAACGAACGAAAAAGGTGAAATCAAATACGTATTACAACGTATCAACCATCTGATCTTTACAAATGTAGATATGTTACAGAACAATATCAAAACTGTAACGACACACATCCGTAAGAAACTGGAAGCCAAAGGCGAGAGCGATATCGACCGTAAAGTATTGACTTTCCTTCCGACAAAAGATGGCAAACCCTATTACTTCGACGGCGACAGTTACTGGCGTGTATGCCTGTTCATCCCGAACAGCAAAAGCTATGAAGAAGTGACTCCCGAACTGTCTTATGAAGCAGGAAAAGCTTTTGGTGATTTCCAATCCATGTTGTCAGACCTGCCGGAAGGATCGCTGGGCGAAACAATTCCTAATTTCCATAATATGGAATTCCGCCTGCAACAATTCCATGATGCTGTAAAAGCAAATGCCGCAGGACGTCTGGAAGAAGTAAAAGACCTGATCGAAGAAGTAGAAAAACGTGCGGAAGCCATGTGTATCCAGGAACGTTTATATCGCGAAGGAAAACTTCAGAAACGCACAAACCATTGCGATACAAAAGTGAACAACATGATGTTCGATGCCGACACAGACAAAGTGCTTTGTGTGATCGACCTCGACACCGTTATGCCGGGATTCGTTTTGTCGGATATCGGTGACTTTATCCGTACAGGAGCAAACACAGGTGCTGAAGACGATGAAAACCTGGACAACGTAAATGTGAACATGGATATCTTCAAAGCATATACCCGTGGTTACATGGAAACAGCCAAGGCATTCCTTTCTCCGCTGGAAATCAGTCTACTTCCTTATGGCGGTCGTTTATTGACTTATATGCAGACCGTACGCTTCCTGACAGACTATATCAACGGCGATACTTATTATAAGATCCATAGCCCGAAACATAACCTGATCCGTACAAAAGCTCAGTTCAAACTGCTGCAAAGCCTGGAAGAACATGCTGAAGAGATGGACAGCTTTATGAAAGAATGGCTGTAAACAGGTGATAGTGGACAGATGACAGTGGACTGTTAATAGATATTTCAATCATACTATTCAACTATTAACTGTCATCTGTGTTACTTGTCAACTCAATAAGTGAAAATAGAGAAGCAACGGCAAATAATCTTTCAAATCCTTTTTCAGAATTTCAATTGCCTTTGCTTTATAACGTTCCACCGTACGTAAAGGTATATTCAGTTTTTCGGCAATCTCCGTATTGCTATTGTTCTCCAACCGACTCATTTCAAAAATAAGACGATACGTCTCCGGTAGTTTTGCCAGTGCTTCATCCAAAAGCTTCTGAAGTTCGGTCAGCAAATAAAAGTCATCATAATCGGACTGATCTGCATTCTTTGCCAGATAGGCATCGATATAATTTTGTTTGTATCCTTCCCGCTTTAGGTAATTGAGGCTTTGATTCCTGACACTGACAACCAGATAATTCCTGGCAGACGATTCCACTCTTATTTTTTTCCTGCTTTCCCACAAAGTTACAAATACATCCTGAACCAGATCTTCGGCAACAGCCCGCTCTTCGACATAACGTTTGGCAAAGAGACATAATGCCGGATAAAAAAGATCGAAAAGTATTCGATAAGCCTCTTTATCATCGTTTATGGCAATCTTCCATAACAATTCATCAGGATTCTGTATTTGAGTAGTCATTTCCATACAGATACAAATGTATTGAAAATTTTCTGAAAAAAAATTATGAAATAACTGGCGGTCTTTTTACGGTCAGTTATCCTATATATAAAGGAGCATATTTTTCATCTATCAAAGATAACATAATCGACAATGAAAGAAAAAGATTTTTTTGATTTGGAAAAGGAGACATTATTAATAAAATATACGCAGAAGCAAACCACCCCGGAAGAAACCCGGCAGGTAGAATCCTGGCTGAAAGAATCGGATGACTGTCAAAAGGAATCAGACGTTCTCCGCCAGGCCCTGGAGTTGAAAACGAAGATAAATGAGCATAATTCGTTCAACTCGCAGGAGGCATTTGCCGAAGTGAACAGAGAGTTGGAAAAGAGAAACAAAAGAAGGACCCTGGTAAATTATTTATCGCGTGTCGCTGCGATTATTAGTATACCTCTCCTACTCTCCACACTGACTTTCGGATATCTGTTCCTTGAACGGCAAGCACCGGCGATCGAAAGTTCCGTACAATTCATGGAGGTTCTTTCTGCCCCGGGTATGGTCACACGGCTGGAACTGCCGGATCACTCGAAAGTCTGCCTGAATGCAGGAAGTACACTACGTTACCCAACCGTTTTCACAGGAAACACCAGAGAAGTGGAGTTGACAGGAGAAGGTTATTTCGAAGTACAATCGGATAAAGAACACCCTTTCTTCGTCACTACCAAATCCGGTCTGAAAGTGATGGCACACGGTACGCAATTCAATGTAAACACATACGATGAACGTGAAGAAGTAGAAGCAATCCTGGTAGAAGGACTGGTGGATATCCATTCTTACGATAAGTTCATTGCCGGCCTGAAACCGGGAGAAAGATTGTCTTACAACAAACGAACGAATAAATATGAGATCCGGAAAGTCAACATCTATGAGAATACAGCCTGGAAAGACGGCAAAATTGTTTTCAGGAATGCCTCACTCGACGACGTATTCCGGGTACTCGGCCATCGTTTCAATGTAGAGATAGTGCTCCACAATCAGAAAAAGGATAAGGAATATAATTGTTGGGCCACATTTACCGACGAAACGATCTATCAGATATTCAGTTATCTGGAACAAGCCACACCGATCAGGTGGAAAGTAAATGCGATGAAACAAAACAGCGATGCCACATTTGCTAAACAGCGAATCGACGTTTGGTTAAAATAAAACAGTATGAATTGTTAAACTTAAATGATTAAAGCCTATGGAGAGAGATTGAAAATACAGACATAAGAAAAACAAGAGCGAGGTGCAACTCACTCTTGTTCGCGAAAATCACATCTTTGGCACAAGATCCAAAGACATAATTAATCACTAAATCAGCAACAAAGTTATGAAAATCCAGAAATTATTCGGGGATATAGGATCCCTATATTTCTTTAAAATTTGTCGAAAAATGAGAATAGGTATATTTTTATTGTTAATCACGATCCTGCAGATAAGAGCTGAAGAATCCTATTCACAATCCGTGTCGTTATCGCTCGCTTTTTCTAATGCGACGGTCGAACAGGTATTGGAACAAATCGAAAAGGAGACCGAGTTTACCTTCCTGTTTACCGACAATACACTCGATATCAGTAAACCGGTGAACATACAGGTTAAAAATCAGGAGATAGGCAAAGTACTGAACCAACTATTCAAAAACACGGATGTACAATACAGCATTGTAGACCGTCAAATCATTTTGTCTAAAAAAGGAACTCCGTTTACCACCCAGCAAAGTAAACGGGTACAGGGAACGGTCAGAGATGAAGCCGGCATTCCCGTTATCGGTGCCAACGTTTCCGTTAAAGGAACAACGATCGGTACTATTACGGATATGGACGGGCACTTCAGCCTGGACGTTCCTGAGAACTCCATCCTGTTGATATCATATATCGGATATCTATCCCGGGAAATCAAGGCCGAAGCCGGTAAAGCACTTACCATCACTCTTTCAGAAGATACACAAAGCCTGGACGAAGTCGTGGTAGTAGGTTTCGGTACACAGAAGAAAGTAAACCTGACAGGTTCCGTCGGGATTGCCAATGCAAAAGACCTGGAAGCCCGTCCGGTAACCACCGCCACACAAGCCTTACAGGGTTTGGTCCCGGGTTTGCAGATCACACAACGTTCCGGTGACCTGAGCCAGACAGCCGATATAAACATCCGTGGTATCGCCACGATCGGACAAGGTTCAAGCGGCAGTCCGCTGATCCTGATCGACGGGATGGAAGGAGATATCAATGCACTGAACCCGCAGGATATAGAAAATATCTCCGTATTGAAAGATGCGGCAGCTTCCTCCATCTATGGTTCGCGTGCACCTTTCGGCGTAATACTGATCACCACGAAAACCGGTGTCAGCGGCAAACCCGTCATCAACTATAACAACAGTTTCCGCTGGAACGATCCCGTTCTGTTACAGGACCAGGTAGACTCCTATAAATTCGCTTTATACTTCAACGAAGCGAGAGCGAATGCCGGACAAACACCTTATTTTGATGCAACATGGTTACAACGGATCAAAGACAACCGCGATGGACATCCGTCCACTCCGACCATGATCGAAAACCCCAGCAATCCGGGTTACTGGATGGACCCTTACAGTTCGGGTAGCGCCAACCAGGATTGGTATAACACGATTTTCGGGCATTGGGCTTTTTCACAGGAACACAATTTCAGCCTGAACGGAGGAAACGACAAAGTGACTTATTATCTATCCTTGAACTACCTCGATCAGAACGGTTTATTAAAGATTTCCGATGATAATTTCGGTCGCTATACCGCTACCGGAAAGATCAACGTCAAGATGACGGACTGGGCACAACTGAATTACAGCAGCCGTTTCATCCGCGAAGATATATCCAAACCGACGACACTGGACGGTGTTTACGAAGGCTTAACCCGCCAGGCATGGCCATTTATGCCAGCTTACGACCCGAACGGTTACCTTTACAGTGCTCCTACCCCGGCACTCGACCTGGTGGAGGGTGGCAGGATCAAGAAACAGGCTGACTATCTGTATCAGCAGGCACAGTTAGTACTGGAACCGATCAAAGACTGGAAAACATTCGTCGACGTAAACTATCGTATCTACAACTCGACACAACATACCGATCGCCAGATCACTTATAACCATAACGTTTCCGGCGACCCGTATGTTTATAATTCAACCAGTTATGTATCCGAAGATATGTCGAAAGAAAACTACCTGAACTTCAATGCTTATACAGAATACAGCAAGCAACTGGAATCGGGCCATAACTTCAAAGGCATGTTCGGCTTCCAATCTGAGTTATCGAAGAAAAAATATACCTACCTGCAACGCAACGGCATCATTGTGCCGGGACTGCCGGAAACAGATATTACTTCCGGTGTCGATATCAATGGTAACCCGATCACACCGATAGTAAAAGGCTCTTCCGACCATTGGGCTACTGCTGGTTTCTTCGGACGTATCAACTATGATTACGAGGGTAAATACCTAGCAGAAGTCAACCTGCGTTATGACGGGACATCACGCTTCCGTTCATCGGAACGATGGAACCTGTTCCCCTCCTTCTCACTGGGGTGGAACCTCGCACGTGAAAGTTTCTGGGAACCGATCGCCGATCATGTAGGCACATTCAAACTCAGAGGTTCTTACGGAGAATTAGGAAATCAGAATACGACAAGCCTGTATCCAACGTATGCACAGATGCAGTTCCAGGCCTCGAACGGAAAATGGATGATCAACGGTACGCAACCCAATATCGCCATCACACCGGAATTGATCGCCTCCTCCCTGACGTGGGAAAGGGTAAAAACATGGAATATAGGTCTCGACTTCGGTGCATTGAACAACCGATTGACCGGATCGTTCGACTACTTCGTCAGAAACACACTCGATATGATCGGCCCGGCTCCGGAACTACCGATCACGTTAGGAACAAACGTACCGCGTACCAATAACACCGACTTGAAAACCTATGGCTGGGAACTCTCTGTCGGCTGGAACGACCGCCTGCAAAATGGACTGGGTTACGGCGTACGGCTCATGCTGTCCGACTCACAGACTGAGATCACCCGCTATCCGAACAAAACCGGTGTCATTGCAAGCGATACGTACCGGAAAGGAATGAAAGTCGGAGAAATATGGGGTTATACCACAGTCGGTATCGCCAGGACACAGGCCGAAATGGACCAGCATCTAGCCAGCCTGCCTAACGGCGGACAAAGTGCCCTGGGTTCGCTCTGGGCCGCCGGTGATATCATGTACGCCGATACGAACGGCGACGGAAAGGTAGATGCCGGTGCCAACACGATCAGCGACCACGGCGACCTTTCCATCATTGGAAACTCGACACCGCGCTACCATTTCGGTATTGACCTGACAGCCGATTGGAAAGGTATCGACTTCCGCGCCTTCTTCCAGGGTGTGATGAAACGCGATTACTACCAGAACAGTTCTACGTTCTGGGGAAGCCACGGCGGCATCTGGTGGTCGACCTGCTATGCACCTCATCTGGATTATTTCCGTGACGAGAATTCAGTTATGGTACAGGCTGGTGAAGCCGGCGTGAACCTGGATGCTTATTTCCCGCGCCCCAGTTTCCGTACGAACATGAACCATAACATACAGACCCGTTACCTGCAAAACGCAGCTTATATCCGTCTGAAGAACGTACAGTTAGGCTATACATTGCCTTCGTCTCTCACCAACAAATTCTATGTATCCAAACTGAGAGTATTCGTCTCCGGCGAAAACCTCTGGACAGGAACCGGCTTATTCAAAACCCTCGACCCGGAAACAATCGATGCCGGTTACGGTGGTAGCGGATATCCTTTGTCCAAGACTTTATCGTTTGGTTTAAGTGTAACCTTATAAAACAGAATCATTATGAACCGTATAAATAATATATGCAAACAGACAGCAGGCATTATCCTGGCCGGACTCTTATTCTCGTGTAACGATTATCTGGACAGAGAGCCGCTCTCACAAATCACACCCGAATATTACCTGACGGAAGAAAGTCAGTTGGCTTCCTATATAAATAACGTGTATCCGGATATCCTGCCTTCACACAATACAGACATCAACTGGTACGGCACATTCGGATGGGATGTCGGGACAGACAATATGATCGCCAAAGGTGATTATAAAGACTATGTTCCCGGCGAGTTGAAAACAGCACAGACCGGTGGCGATTGGGAGTTCACCAAGATATACAAATGCAATTATTTCCTCGGTAGGGTTGTGGATAAATGGAAAACCGGAGAAATCAGCGGAAACGAAGAGAATGTGAAACATTATATCGGTGAAGTCTATTTCCTCCGGGCTTATGAATATTTCAATAAGCTACAAGCTTTCGGCGATTTCCCGATCCTTTATCGTCCGGTCATCGACGAACAGGAAGCGTTGACCGAAGCCAGTAAACGGGCACCACGCAACGAGGTGGCACGTTTCATCCTGGCTGACCTCGATTCGGCGATCGTTATGCTGAAAGACGCTTCGCCCGACGGCAAAAAGAACCGCCTCTCCCGTAACTGCGCCTATCTGTTCAAATCGAGAGTTGCATTGTTCGAGGGCACCTGGCTGAAGTATTTCCGCAATACCCCATTCGTGCCCGACGGTAGCGGATGGCCCGGAAAAAGCAAAGATTATAATGCTAACTTCCAGTATCCTTCAGGGAGTATCGACAATGAGATCGACTATTTCCTCGGCCAGGCGATGGATGCGGCGAAAGTCGTAGCCGATGCCGTTTCGTTGACAGAAAACAATGGTATCCTACAACAAAATACGGAAGATGCCTCGAATCCATATTATAATATGTATGCCGATGAAAATATGGCTGGTTACGACGAAGTTCTTATGTGGCGTCAGTATGATAAAGGATTAACATTGACACACGGTGTCGTTCAATTCGCACAAAAAGGAAATGCAGGCCAGGGTATCACACGCGGTATGGTCAATACTTTCCTGATGGCTAACGGATTACCGATCTATGCTGCCGGTTCGGGTTACGCTGGCGACGATTATGTCTCCGATGTACGTAAAGAACGCGACGGCCGCCTATGGCTCTTCCTCAAAGAACCGGGACAGACCAACGTGCTCTATCCTTCTTCCGACGGAACACATGCCACCCCGGTTGAACCGGTTCCCGACATCACTATCGGTAACGCCGACGTGTATTATTCCACAGGATATGCCATCCGTAAAGGCGGCAACTTCGATGCCAAGCATTGCGCCAACTTCGGTTCGTATATCGGTAGCATCACCTTCCGCGCAGCCGAGGCTTACCTGAATTATATCGAAGCCTCTTACGAAAGAACCGGGGCGATCGACGGAACTGCCGCTTCCTACTGGCGTGCCATCCGCACCCGGGGCCATCTCGATACGGATTACAACAATAGTATCGCAGCTACCAATATGAGTGAAGAGGGTAAATATAACTGGGGAGCCTATTCTGCCGGTCAGCTGATCAGTCCGACGCTTTACAACATCCGCCGCGAGCGTAACTGCGAACTGATGGCCGAAGGTTTCCGTCATATGGACCTGAAACGCTGGCGTGCTATGGATCAACTGATCGCCAGCCCTTATCATATCGAAGGTTTCAAGCTTTGGGGACCGATGAAAGACTGGTATAAAGATAGCGAGGGAAACAGCATCCTGATCTATGGTGCAAACGATTCCAGATCGAACGTCTCCGCACCGGAACTGAGTCAGTACCTGCGTCCGCAGGAAGTGGCAGGTAATTCACTGATCATGCAAC
This sequence comes from Parabacteroides timonensis, assembly GCF_900128505.1. Lineage (NCBI taxonomy): Bacteria > Pseudomonadati > Bacteroidota > Bacteroidia > Bacteroidales > Tannerellaceae > Parabacteroides > Parabacteroides timonensis. Next base: position 1,232,524 of record NZ_LT669940.1, on the reverse strand, counting down.
AGGGAGGTTTCAAGTGGGCGATGGCTCATTACCTTTCACCGATCGCCATACAGAATTTCCTGAATACCTCTGCAGACGGTAGTGATGTGGCTACCTCCCCGATCTATCAGAACCCGGGATGGCCAACCACACCAAACCTCGGAGCTGAAAATCTGTAATAGGGATCATTTTAAAGAGCAGACATCGTATTTAGGGTGATACGATGTCTGCCCCCTATCATCGACGGACATCGTCGACGACCACTGACGGGTATCGTCGATGGTAACCGATGACCACCGTCGACGAGAGAAGACGGTCAGTTCTTGCCCCAATCATAACATTGTCCATCTTTTAGATGGTTTTATCTATTTAATCTTCATACAGAATCCTGTTAATTTGCAGAATATGCACATTATATCTCATTTATAATTCAATACTCATGAAAAAGTACTTGTTGATCTTACTTTCCTTTTTAGCTCTGACAGCCTGCCGTCAGGCAGATAATAAACAATCACTGCAAGGTGAATGGCGTTTTGCCCTCGACCGGAACGACCGGGGATTGGCAGAACAATGGTACACCCGGTCATTGACCGACACGATCCATCTACCCGGTTCGCTTCAGGAACAAGGATACGGCGATGAGGTCGGGATTGAAACGCCCTGGACCGGACAGATCGTCGACAAGTCATGGTATGACTCCCCTTTATATGAGAAATTCCGCCAGCCGGAAAATATCAAAGTGCCTTTCTGGCTGAATCCGGACAGACATTATGTAGGAGTCGCCTGGTATCAGAAAGAGATCGACATTCCTGCCTCCTGGAACGGTAGTCCGGTACAACTCGAACTGGAACGTACGCATTGGGAAACAACACTCTTCCTCGACGGTGTCGAAATGGGGAAACACGAATCATTGTCCACTCCCTATCGTCATACGTTTAAAGAGTTGACACCCGGTCAACATACGCTCACCCTTCGCGTAGACAACCGGGTCAATATTGAAGTCGGCGTAAATGCACACAGCGTTTCCGACCATACACAATCGAACTGGAACGGTGTGATCGGGACGATCAGCCTGACAGCCAAACCGTCCCTTTATATAGACGACATACAGATATATCCGAACATCGCCGATAAGACGATTAAAGTTGCCATATCGTTGGACGGCACGGCTACAACGAACGATGCCACCCTCCTTCTTCAAGTAGAGAAAAAAGACGGCGGTGTGGTTGGCAAACCTCATAAAGTCACCATCAACCCCGAAGCCGGAATGACGCAGGAAGTCACTCTATCTATGGGAAAGGATGCCCTGCTCTGGTCGGAACACAGTCCGAATCTTTACACACTATGTGCTGTCGTAGAGAGTGACGGAAAGAAAGAGGAGCAATACCGTACTTTCGGTCTCCGCGAGTTCAAGGCAAACGGTACACGTTTCGAAGTAAACGGCCACCCGGTATTCCTCCGGGGAACCCTGGAATGCTGTATATTCCCACTGACCGGATATCCCGCTATGGATCGCGCTTACTGGACAAAAATATATAACCAGTGTAAAGCATACGGTCTGAACCATGTCCGTTTCCACTCCTGGTGTCCTCCCGAAGCGGCCTTCGCCGTTGCCGACAGTATGGGATTCTATCTGCAGGTCGAATGTGCAGGTTGGGCAACCGTAGGCGACGGCGGTTACTCCGACCAGTGGTTCCGCGAAGAAAGCGACCGCATCCTGAAAGAATACGGCAACCATCCTTCTTTCTGCTTGATGGCCTACGGGAACGAACCGGGTGGAGCAAACCAGGTAAAATATCTTTCCGAACTGATCGACCACTGGAAATCTAAAGATCTACGCCGTGCCTACACAAGTTCCGGAGGATGGCCTTACGTAGAAAATGCTGACTACTGGAATGTCCCCGATCCGCGTATACAAGGATGGGGAGAAGGATTGCGCAGCATCATCAATGCACAACCACCCCGTACCGATTACGATTTCGCCCATATTATCCGGGAAAATATGCCGACAGTCAGCCATGAGATCGGACAGTGGTGTGTATATCCGAACTTAAAAGAAATAGATAAATACACTGGTGTCCTGAAAGCTAAAAACTTCGAGATATTCCGCGAAACATTGAAAGATCATCATATGGACGACCTTGCCGATGCATTCTTATATGCTTCCGGCCGGTTACAAACGCTTTGTTACAAAGCCGATATAGAAGCTGCGTTACGTACTCCGGGCTTTGCCGGTTTCCAGCTGCTCGACCTGCATGATTTCCCGGGACAGGGAACAGCGCTTGTCGGCGTTCTCGATCCGTTCTGGGATGAAAAAGGATATGTAACAGGCGAGGAATACAGTACATTCTGTAATAACACAGTTCCGCTTATCCGCTTTCCGAAAATGGTCTGGTTGAACAATGAGACATTGAACGTCCCGATCGAAATAGCCCATTTCGGAGAAAAGCCTTTACAGGCCGCCCATATCAACTGGCAGATCAGCGACCGTGCCGGCAATGAACTGGCACAAGGAAGTTTCACGAAAGACCTTCCGTTAACCAACTGTATCCCGGCTGGCGAAATCGAATATGCCCTCTCCGGTATCGGTGAACCGTCGCAACTGATCGTCAGCGTCGAAGTGAAAGAGACAAACAGTAAGAACCAATGGAATATCTGGGTATATCCTGCCAAACAGGAAGCCGTAGAGCAACAGCCCTACATTACCTCTACACTCGACAACCAGACAATGGCACGCCTCGACAAAGGCGAAAATGTGCTGCTCCTGTTAGCTCCCGGAAGCATCCTGCCGGAAAAAGGCGGAGATATCCGTGTCGGTTTCTCTTCCATCTTCTGGAATACGGCCTGGACAAACAAACAACCTCCCCACACATTGGGAATCCTCTGCGACCCGGCACATCCGGCACTGGCAGCCTTCCCGACCGAAGGATACAGCGATTATCAATGGTGGGACCTGGTAAGCAATTGCAATGCAATGGTACTAGATGACTTCCCGGCAGACTATCGTCCGGTAGTACAACTGGTAGACGACTGGTTCACGAACCGGAAACTGGGAATCCTGCTGGAAGGCAAAGTAGGCAACGGCAAACTGATGGTATGCAGTGCAGACCTTCAAAAAGACCTGGATAAACGTCCGGCAGCACGCCAGCTCCGACAGAGTATCCTGCAATATATGGCATCCGACCGTTTCAATCCGTCTGCTTCGCTCGACCCGGCATTGGTGAAGGCTTTATATCAAAAATAAAGATTTCAGTGATCAATATTAAAGCGAATATTCATGAGACAAATAACTTTAACCATACTTATTCTCCTGTCCCTCCTATCTCCGGTAGCACAAGGACAGGAGAATAAGATTCCTTTGCCGACGGAAGCACAACTGCGTTGGCATAATTACGAACGTGTAATGTTCGTCCATTACGGTCCGGCAGCCTGGCAAGGACGGGAATATGATAATTTCACGACTCCACTCGATCGTCTGAAAATACCCGACTTGAATACCGACCAGTGGTGCGAAGTGGCCCGATCATGGGGAGCCGGAATGGTTCTGTTCGTTGCCAAACACTGCGGCGGCTTTTGCTGGTGGCAAACAGAAACCTCCGATTACGGAGTCAAGGAAATACCCTGGCGGAACGGTAAAGGCGATGTGCTGAAAGACCTCTCCGAATCTTGTAAAAAGTATGGTCTCGACCTGGGTATCTACATCTATCCGGGCGACGACCGCTGGGGAGCCGGTATCGGTAGCGGAGGAATCACGCAAGACCCTTCCAAACAGGAAGCCTACAACAAAGTCTTCCGTACCCAACTGATCGAAGTCCTCACTCAATACGGTCCGATCAGCGAAGTCTGGTTCGACGGCAACTGCCGCATCCCAGTGAAAGATATCCTCGATAAATATGCCTCCAACTCCGTCATCTTCCAGGGTGAACAGGCAAATCTCCGATGGGTGGGGAATGAAGATGGTTATGCCCCTTATCCCAACTGGTATACAATAAAGAAAGAGGACATCACTTCCGGCGTTTCCACCGCCCTCCATTCAGATGTGGACGGTGATTGTTATGCGCCCGTAGAAGTCGATGTCCCGTTACTCAAGAACAAAGGGCATAAATGGTTCTGGGCACCCGGATGCGATACGCTACTGATGACACAGGAGCAATTGATGAACCTGTATTATAAATCAGTCGGACGAGGTTCCGTCCTTCTTCTTAATTCTACGCCCGATACGACAGGAGTCATTCCCCGGACACATGCCGTCGTCTACCAGGCTTTCGGCAAAGAAATAGAGAACCGGTTCGCCCACCCGCTTAAACAAACGGCAGGCAATGGTAACATATTTGAACTTGAATTTTCCGAGCCGACAACCGTCAACCATTGTATTCTGCAGGAAGACCTGAGCGGAGGACAGCGCGTCCTCACCTATCAGTTGGAAGGATATACGGAGGACGATCAATGGATACCTGTTTACAAGGGTAGTTCTATAGGAAATAAAAAGATAGATCACTTTCCGTCACTCTGCCTGAAAAAGCTACGCGTTCATTTCACGCAATCGAAAGCAACACCGCGCATAAAGAATTTCTCCGCATTCCATGTGGTCAGCGAACTCAATGATCTGCAAGACGATCGTCTACAGGATAAACCCCAGGTCATAGAAACCTGGTCTGCCAAGACATTCAACCCTGACCGATGGACAGAGATCAGTCTCGACCTCACTCCTTACGTCAATCAAATCGGTGAATATGAGATCGTTTTCTCCCGGCTGGCGACCGATTATCTGAGTAACAAATCCTCTGATCTGGAATTTAAAGACCCCATACTCTTTATGTATGGAGAAAAACAATTATCTTCGTTCACCCTTTTACCAGAGAAATACACTTTCAGGATCACTCGCTCCCAACAGACACTGGATGAATTTCCGACCACCCTGAACGTAAAAGTAAAGAATAAAGGGGCATCATCTATCGGAGAGATAACGATTAAAAGGTTAACATATTAAATAAACAAACATGAAACACCTCTCTTTAGTCGGTAGAATCGTTTTGCTTTTTACATTCGCGTTCGTCTTTCAGGTCGGTGCACAGGATGTAAACCTGAAAACCCGTTCAACCCAAATCGGAATCGATAACAATGGATACTTTTCTTCCATCCAGGTAGAAGGAAAAGATATCTTACACACAGGAAAATACCCGCTCGTAACGGCCTGTATAGATAACAAACTGGTGACCCCGACAAAATTGACATCCAGTGGCAACCAACTTAAACTGACCATGTCCGACGGGGGTAGTATCTCCCTGAAACATAAGGAAAGCGATGTCTGCATCACGCTGGAAGTTGCTAATATCCCGGAAAAATATGAAGTATTGCTATTCGGCCCGCTAGCCGTTACTATCAATGAAGTGGTCGGCGATGTAGTCGGTGTAGCCCAGGGCAATGGCGTTGCTTTCGGCATACAGGCACTGAACACCAAGACAAATGCAGGTATCCCGGAAGAATATGGCCAACTGATTACACAAACTTACGGTTACACCGGAAAAGCAGCTGAATTATCCGTTGCCAGCATTCCAGATTACAAACTGGCGGCTGCCGATATCTCCGACGGAACGGTATTCCATTTCTCCGCCCGCAGAAGGAACAAACAGGAATATCGCAAAGTACAGCAGATCGAGAAATCGCTGGTTCTTCCGGTTGAAGGGGAAGACGGCCTGATCAAAGGCTCCAAAATAGCTTTCTTCGGGAGCAAGAATACGGATGCACTGACCCGTATCGGTGAAATCGAGATCGAACAAGGACTTCCTCACCCGTTGTTTGACGGAGAATGGGGTAAAACAGCTCGTGCAGCCATGAAATCTTATCTGATCTCCGACTTCTCGGAAGATAATTTCGATATGATCCTCGATAAAGCCAAGATTGCCGGATTCGAGTATGTATACCATAGCGGTCCGTTCCTGGACTGGGGTCATTTCAACTGGGATCCTAAATTCACGAAAAGCGGTGACGATGGTGTTAAGAAAATGGTAGACAAAGCAAAGGCAGAAGGTATTGCCGTCGGCGTGCATACACTCAGTAACTTCATGACTACCAACGATGCGTATGTAACACCGATCCCCTCTGACCATTTATTGAAACAGGGTGTATTGTCACTCACCACTGATCTGGACAAGGATCAAACAGAGATCACGATCAAGAAATCAGATCTGTTTTCTATGCCGATGAGCCTGAATGCCATGCAGATCGACAAAGAACTGATCACTTACGGAAGCATGGAAGACAAAGGAGAAATGTACCTACTGAAAAACTGTAAAAGAGGGGCATACGGTACGACAGCCGCAACTCATTCACAAAAAACTCTGCTTTACAAGCTATGGGATTATCCGTACAAAACCCTGTTCCCCGACCTGGTTCTGCAAGATAAATTCTCCGATCGCCTGGCTGAGATTATGAATAAAACAGGACTTTGCCAAATCTCTTTCGACGGTCTGGAAGGATGCTCCTACACCGGACAGGATGAATATGCCAACAACCGTTTCGTCTATCGCTGGTACAACCAGCTAAACCATAACGTACTGAACGATGCCAGCCGCCTCAGCCATAACTTATGGCATATCCATACCCGCATGAACTGGGGTGAACCCTGGGGAGAAGCCATGCGTACAGGTCAGGTGGAGAACCGTATCAAGAACCAGGCATTCTTCAAACGTAATCTTTTTCCGCGTATGTTGGGATGGTTCCTGATTCGCCTGGCAGACCGGAACTTCGAATGTTCTTCACTGGAAGACCTGGAATGGGCATTATCCGAATCTGCCGGTTTCGATGCCGGCTATGCCATGACGATCAACAGTAACACATTACGCCGTCACGGACAGATCGACAAATTACTGGAAGCTATCAAAAACTGGGACAAGCTACGCGAGGCAGAAGCTTTCACAGAAGAACAAAAAGCTCTGCTGAGAGATCCGCAGACCGAATGGCATCTGGAAAAAGTAAGTGAAGAAAACTATAACCTGTATCCGCTCCATATCTCTAAACATTACCGTTGTAACCTGGCAGAAATGCAACCGGGACAACCGGGCGGAGCGGACTGGTCCTGGAAAAGCCCCAATGAAAGTGCATACGCAATCCGTCTGAAAGTGGATGGAGACGGCACGATCAAAGACCCGTCTTTCACAACTCCTAAAGGAGTAATCAAGTTCCCTTGCGAGATTTCCGACCGCCAGTATCTACTTTATACGTTTGACGGCAAAGCGGTGGTGACCGATAAGAATTACGATGTGATCAGCGAAGTACAACCTCAGGGAAGTGCCTTGCTTCCTGCCGGTTCATCGGCTGTCGCTTTCTCTTGCGAACAGACCAGCGAAGACACACCGGAAGTGATTATTCGTTACATCACCAAAGGAACACCGGAAGGAATCAGACTCAACAAATAAAAACAATACGGATTATCCGGCCAAAAGTCAGAAAGTCATAGTGTTGTTACACCTCAAGGTGCCAGGTCATATATGATTCTCGGATTTCAGTGCATTGAATTGTCTTAAGCGGTATTCTCTCGGGGAACAACGGACCATCTTCGAAAATAGGCGGGAAAACTGGGAAAGGTTACTGATCCCTACTTTTTCCGCTATTTCAATGATCGACATATGAGAAGTAAGCAATAGAGTCTGTGCCCGTTCAATCCGCTTCATCTGGATATATTCACAAGGAGGCATACCTATTATTCGTTTGAATACCTTAGAGAAGTGGTCGGAAGTAATACACATCAGATCAGCCAGCGCCGAAACAGAAATACGTCGGTCCAGATGTTTATTTATATATTGTATCGCCACATCCAGCTTCTCATACAAACTGTTCGCCTCTGGTAAAAGCAGACATTCTTCTGTTATAAAACGGGAAAAAAGTTGCAACAGAATACCGCTACTTTCTACCTGGTTGGAAAATGTCGAAACAGATATCTCATCTTCCTTGGTATAAATATTCCGGTCATTATCATAATGTTTAGGATCCGACGCCGGTAACGATTTATAAGGATTTAGAACCAGAAAACGCTCCATCAAAGAATAATCCATTGGAGTAGCTTCCACCTGTAAATTCATCTTCATCGGATTACTGATACCCTTTCCTCCTTTCGTTTCATCAAAGAAACAGATATAATAATGCTCCATAAAATCATCGCATTCATAACTATGGAAAGCAAACTTAGGTATCAGGAACAGTTGACCGGGTAACAGTTCATATCCTTTCTGATTGATATAAACTTTACCTCTTCCTTGGGTAATCAAATAAAGCCGATAAAAAGGGCTGATGACATCCTGATAATTCCACCAGGTTTCCACCCGGGAATGATCGGCATAAAGCAAAGGTAGCGACAGGTCATACGGAGAATAAGAGACAAGCATATCAGATGTTTATTAGTTAACTGTCGTAAATATAGGAATTATATTCAATTCACAATATCGGATTATGCAAAGTATTCATCTTATTTTGTCAAAGTTAAGAAAAAGAGAAGCTTTATTTTTGTAATTACTAAACATCATCTTATAACATAATACTAACACTCTATGAAACGGCTCATTACAGCTCTGTTTATTTTGGCCGGACTATGTTGTCCGTTCTTACTTTCCGCACAGGATTCCTGGCAAAGCCTGATTAACCGGCTTACCTATTATTCACCGGAAAAATACAAATTGGCAACAGATAATCTGAAGAAGAAATATCCGGATAGTTATCGTCCGGATAAAGATTTCGAAAAGGCTCTAGAAGAACTGAAGGCAGATAAAGAAACACTTATCAAAGGTTTGAAAGCCAAAGATCCGAAAGCGGAGAAACAGGCCCAAAAGCTACTGCAACAGCTGGATGCCGCTTTATTAGCCAACCCGCTACTGGCCGGCAAACAGGTCGTTGCTATCCGCAGGACATTAGGCGATAATGCCCGCAAAGCCATGAGCGGCGGATTAGGTATCGCACCTTCCAACTTCCAGAATAACTCCGAGATAGGAAACCCTAAAACAGGATGGACGAACGAATTCGTATCCCTGAACATTGCTCCCGGTAAAATAAAACAAACTACTATCTATAAACCGGAACAGGGCATGATCATCACTGATCCGGAACCTCATTTCGATGGAAACAAACTGATGTATTCTTCCATCGGGACCTCCGACCGCTGGCAATTGTTCGAACTGGATATGAAAACCGGAAAGACCCGACAATTGACACCCGATACTTATAAAGACTTCGACAGTTTCGACGGTTGCTATACCCCCGACGGACGGTATATCTTCTGCTCCACAGGGACCTTCCTCGGACTTCCCTGTACAAACGGAGGAAACAAAATGTGCGGCCTGTATCTTTACGACCCCAAGACACAACTGACCCGCCAGTTGACCTACGACCAGGACAGCAACTGGGACCCGGTCATGATGGAAAACGGTATGCTGCTCTATCAGCGTTGGGAATATGCAGACCTGCCCCACTCCAATTCGCGTGTCATGTTCACCATGAATCCGGACGGCACTTCGCAATCGGCCTTCTACGGCTCGAACTCCTATTTTCCTACCTCATTCTTTAGTGCCCGCCCTATCCCCGGACGTCCGTCAGCCATTGTCGGAGTAGCGACCGGACACCACAGCGTATCCCGTAGCGGACGCCTACTCGTAATCGACACCCGTAAGGGAAGACACGAGGCAGACGGAGTAATCGCCGAGATCCCCCATGCCGGACGAAAGGTAGAACCACTGGTACGCGACCGTTTGCCGGACGGCGTATGGCCTCAGTTCCTGCAACCTTATCCCTTGAACGACACCTATTATCTAGTATCGATGAAGGATAGTCCCGAAAGCCTGTGGGGTATCTATCTGGTAGATACCTACGATAACCGTACCCTGATAGCCGAAGAAGAAAACATCGCCTATCTCGATCCGGTACTGATGGAAGCCAGAAAAGCCCCGGCTATCATCCCCGACCGCATAGACCTGGCTTCTACCACCACAACCGTCTTCATGCAGGATGTCTATCATGGCGATGGCCTGAAAGGTATTCCCCGCGGGACGGTGAAAAAACTCCGCGTCGGTTCCTTTAGTTTCAGTCCGCTGAACCAGGGGGGCCTGTTAGGTACGATCGGTATGGATGGTCCCTGGGATATCAAACGCATCCTCGGCGAAGTAGATGTAGAAGAGGACGGTTCTGCCATGTTCACCGTTCCGGCCAATACGCCGATCTTTATTCAACCGCTCGACGAAGAAGGAAAAGCTCTTCAGGTAATGCGTAGCTGGTTTACCGGAATGCCGGGCGAAACGCTTTCCTGCATCGGCTGCCATGAAGACAAGAATACCATACCTGTTCCCAAAATGACCACGGCTTCAAAGAAAAGCCCGCAACCGATCAAAGAATGGTACGGTAAGGAACGTGGTTTTAGCTATCGCCATGAAGTACAGCCAGTACTGGATAAATATTGTATCTCCTGCCACAATCAGGATAAACCGGATAAACCCTACCTGAAAGGCGATCAATGGATCACGGACTGGACTTCACAGATTAGTGGCCGGGCCGGAACAGATTACGGGGGTCATTTCACCCTGTCGTATGCCAACTTACACCGGTATGTGCGCCGCCCGGGTATCGAAAGCGACATGCACATGTTAGTTCCGATGGACGTACATGCCGACCAGACAGAGTTGATGCAAATCCTTCAGAAAGGACATTATAATGTACAACTGGATAAAGAGTCGATAGAGAAACTGGCCTGCTGGATCGACTTCAACGCACCTTTCCACGGACGTCGTTCGGATATCCCGAACTTCCCGGATACGCAGAGAAGTAACGAACTACGGGAGCTGCACCGTGAAATGTTCGGTACCCCGGAATCGACAGCCGAATGGTTGCCGGAGATCCCACAAAACATTGAACCGGTCAGATTCGAAAAAGAACAAAAGCCTCTTGGTGATACGGTACTCGATAAATGGCCGGTATACGATCCTACTCAAAAAGCTTATTCCCAATGGGGAGACACCCAATGGAAACAACTGGCTTTAGGTAATTTCCAGAAGAGTATCCCGTTGGGTAACGGCATCACCCTCGAATTGGTTAAAATACCGGCCGGCTCCTTTATCATGGGTAGCGATCGCCATCCGGACGAACTGCCGCAAACGATCGTACAGGTAGACAAAGCGTTCTGGATGGGACGTTTCGAAATCACCAACGCACAGTTTAGGGCATACGATCCGGAACACGACAGCCGCGACGAACACCGCCACGGATATCAGTTCGGACGCAGGGGATATTCGATGAACCACCCCGACCAACCGGCAGTACGTATCTCCTGGCAGGAAGCGATGGATTATTGCAAATGGTTATCGGAAAAGACCGGTATGAAGTTCTCACTCCCCACCGAAGCGCAATGGGAATGGGCCTGCCGCGCCGGAAGCGATACGCCGTTCTGGTACGGGAATATGTCTACCGACTTCTCGACCTATGCCAACCTGGGGGATATCAAATTGAAAGAGTTTGCCGCCTGCACTTCCTACAAGTTCTACGAAAGTGCTATGGTAATTGAAAATCCCAATAAATACGACGATTGGATTCCACGCGATACCACCTATAATGACGGTGGATTTATCTCCGAACCTGTCGGCCGTTATATCCGCAACCCGTGGGATCTGTTCGATATGCACGGAAATGTTTGGGAATGGACCTTATCCAGTTACCAGCCTTATCCGTACAACGAAAACGACGGTCGCAACGAGCTGGTGGCAGAAAATGGCAAACGTGTTGCACGCGGCGGCTCCTGGTACGACCGTCCTTTCCGGGCAACCTCTTCGTTCCGTCTGCCTTACCGCGAATACCAGAAAGTATATAATGTAGGTTTCCGTGTAGTAATGACAGAAGAATGATAAAGCACTATTTCAGATACTTGTTTTTCATAGCAATTATTAGCACTTATTGCTCATGTAACAATGTCAAAGAGAAGTTACTTGTTTCCGGCTGTGGCTGGAAGCAGGTAGCAATCCTCGATAAAGCAACCGGAGCCATCGAATGGAGTCACCCATTAAACCCGGGAGAAGATTGTAACGATGTAGAAATGACAGTGGATGGTCATATCCTCTATGCATATACCTCCGGTGCCCGGCTTATTACCCGCGATCAACAAACTGTCTGGGATTTCAAAACCCAAAAGGGTGAAGAGCTTTTCACCGCCACCCGTCTCCCCTCCGGCAATTATATGTTGGCTATCTGCGGTACTCCTTCCCGTATCGTCGAACTCGACACGAACGGGAAACTGATCGATGAACTACAATTCGACACCAGTATAACCGGTGTACACGACCAGTTCCGGCAGATCGTGAAAACCCCGCAAAACACCTATCTGATCCCATTAATGGGTAAAGGGGAAGTGATTGAAATGAACAAAGACAAAAAGATCGTCAACCGGATACATTGCGGAGGCAACCCTTTTGCCATCCAGATACTCGACAATGGAAACTGGCTCGTATCCTGCGGCGATGCGCATAACTTCGTGGAAATCGATCCGACAGGAAAGCAGATAGTAAGAAATGTAAGCGATGATAATATAGAGGATATCACGCTTCTTTTCGTGGCAGAATTAGTCCGGTATAAAAACGGCAATACGCTTATAAGCAACTGGAATGGTCACAGTAAAAATAAATCGCAACCGCTACTGGTTGAAATCAATACGGACAACCAAGTCGTTTGGACATTACCCCTCCATCCGGACATAGTGAATATATCGGCTGTCTACTCCTTTGCAGAATAGGGACTCTATCTCAGGCGGAATAGGCAGGCAATTACGGATCGAGCAAATAAACTCACTCGAAAAGGATACGGAAACGGGTCAAACCATCGGCATAAGTACGCAGGGAAAAAGAACAGTTTTGTTTCTGTAAAACTTCACGTATAAAGATCAGGCCGATACCCTGTCCGTTCGGCTTGGTAGAGAAGAAGGGGCTGAACAGTTTGGTTTCAGTCTCTTTATCTATCCCTTTACCGGTATCTGCTATTTCCAGGCAGACCGGATTGTGTGAAGTACGTATGTAAATATGGCCGTCGTGATCGATAGATTCGGCTGCATTCTTAATGATATTGACCAACACTTGTTCAAAGAGAGAGCTGTCGAGCTTCACGACAGGAGAAACCTCATCAAGTTCCATGACAATCCGGATATTACGATTCTGGCAGATCGTTTCCATAAACCGTTTACAGGAAGTAACGACAGCATTCAGTTCACGATAAACCGTCTGAGGTTCCGGTATACGTACCACATCTGCGAAATTCGTAATGAAATGGCTCATGCTGTAACAACGCTCGATGGATACACGCAGTACTTCGCATATATCTTCCGTATTTTTCAGTTCGCTAAAGGTCGATTCAAGCGTATCCAACGTAGAAGTGATCCCGGCAGTCGTGTTATTTACCTCATGGGCGATCATGCGAATCACCTTTTCATAGGCTTTCTTTTCTGCCTTGAATACTTCCTGTGTCAAACCTTCCACTAAATAGAACGAATGATGAAACCCACGGTCTACGAAAGAAGAATGTGTACATTTATATATATTGGCATCATTCAGACGCACTGTCTGTGACTCATATAAAGGTATATTTGCCAATTCGATAGCCAAAGGGGAATCTATATCTGTCAGAGATTTCCCTTCGAAAACAACAGAGGTAGGTTGTCCGAGCATTTTATGTGCGGCCGGGTTAAGCGATATAATCTCATTGTCCAGGTTCAACATGATCACCCCCATAGGAGAAGCATTGATCAACAGGTCGAGGAAATGGTTCTGCTCTCTCAGATGCAGGCGTTCGTTTTTAAGCTGTTCCATCATCTTATTGAAGATGTCGACAATACGGTCGGCCTCCTTCTGCCCTACCCGGCTCAGGCGCGAACTGAAATCCTGCTCCTTCAATAACTCCATACCATTTCCAATAATATTCAACGGCTTGATAATACGACGATAAAACAGGATCAGATAAAGGATCGTTACAAGTACCAACCCTTCCACCATGAAAAACATGGCAGACGAGAAATTGTAGAATACATGCCAAGTCATCACTCCCAACACAGTCAACAACAACCCGGTTAAAATCCAAAACAACCCTTTTATTCTCATCCGTATATTTTATTTATCGGTAGGAATATCATATTTCTCTAAACGACGGTATAAGGCTGCCCGACTGATACCCAATGCCGATGCTACATGCGACAGGTTACCGTTATGCGTTTCAAGCGCCTGCAGGATTGTTTGCCGTTCTATTTCATCCAGTGTCATCCCTTCGAAGCTGGCAGCACCACCTTTGGATATAGGTTGGGTATTTCCCATATTAAGGCACTGACTTTCAAAATCGGCTACATCCAGTAAGGATTTGCCGGATACCAGCATTGTTCTTTCCACCAGATTCTTCAATTCGCGTATATTTCCAGGATAAGGAAGACGTTGCAGAAATACTTTTGCATCGGCCGAAAAGTCCACACGAGGTAAGCCGTTCACTTCCGATTGCTTATCGGCAAAATAGCGGGCCAGCAGAGGTATATCGTCTTTCCGTTCCCGCAGGGCAGGCAGATGGATCGTGATCAGGTTGATACGGTAAAACAAGTCTTCACGAAAGGTACGGGCCGCGACCATTTCCGGTAGGTTACAGTTTGTTGCACTGACCACACGAATATCCACCTTACGGGGACGGCTGTCGCCCAGCACCTCAAAGGTCTGATCCTGTAATACACGCAGCAGCTTCACCTGACACGACAACTCTAGGTCACCTATCTCATCAAGAAAGATCGTACCCTTGTTCGCCATTTCAAAACGGCCGGTACGGTCGATATAGGCATCCGTAAAAGCTCCTTTCTTATGTCCGAACATTTCACTTTCAAAAAGGCTTTGCGATAATCCACCCAGGTTTACCTTCACAAAAGCTTCTTTCATTCGTGGACTGTTGGCATGGATTGCTTCTGCGATCAGTTCCTTCCCTGTCCCGCTTTCACCGGTAATCAGTACCGAAGCATTTGTCGGAGCAATACGAGAAACGGTACCCAGCACTTCCATCAGCGCATTACTCTGCCCGATGATCTTTGCAAAATGGAATTTATTATCCGCATCGTTGCGGTTCAGCGGAGCGGCCTGCATCTTCTTTTGCTCATTCAGTTCGAGAGCCGTACGAATCGACTTGAGCAGGACCAGATTATTCCAGGGCTTGGTTATAAAATCGAAAGCGCCGGCCTGCATTCCCTGCACAGCCAGCGAGATGGACCCCCAGGCAGTCATCAGGATGACCGGCACATCGGGTTGAAATATTTTTACTTGTTTCAATAATTGAATTCCTTCTTCTCCCGTCGTAGTCAAGGTAAAGTTCATATCCATCAGGATCAGCTGCGGTGCTTCCCGGCGTACAATTGCCAACGCCTCTTCAGGCCCCGGAACAGCTTCCGGTTCAAAGCCTGCCCGTTTCAATAAAAAGGTAAGCGAAGAACGAACAGCAGCGTCGTCATCAACAATTAATATCATATAGGTTTCTTTTTATGTTTGTAAAGATACGAATTATCTTCTTACTATTTCCTCGAAATCGACATCCAGATTGCGATCGTTCTGGAAATCGTAGAGCGTCACACTACGAACATTATAGAAATAACTCCAAAACCCATACAACTCCTGGATATGCTTTTGCTTGGCATCGTCTTTCGATTGTTGAGCGTCGTTCAGGTCGAGGATATTGATCTTTCCGATCATAAATGTTTCGATAGATGTCTGGTAACGCTTCTGGGCAATCTCGTCGGCCTCGGCTGCAATTTCGAGCTGGGCAGCCTGGTTGTTAAAATTTTCTACTAGTAGGAAGATATTCTGATTGAAGGTCATCTGGTCTTGCCGGTTCTTGGAGAGCACGACTTCACGGTTGGACTCGGCAACCTTTACTTTACCTTTCCGCTTCCCCCAATCCAATAAAGGGATGCTAAAGCCTACCTCGACCACCTGGTTGTCCCGCAGCGGATTATAAGCACCTCTGAAATCACTGTCTTTTCCGGTATATCCCACAGATGCAAACAGATTGATATCGCGGCGTTTTCCTTTCGCTGTCGCCACGGCATAATCGGCTTCCAGTTGTTCGCGCAGAATACGTTTGGCAAACGAGTTGTTTTCCAGCGCTTTCGCCAGTACATCCTGATATATCAGACGCATATCGGGAACGGACTCGGGAACGACCGGCTCTATCATATCGTCCTCGCTCAAACCAAGGAAAGAGCGCAACTGGAACATCTTGGCATTCAGATTGGATTGCGCCTCCGTCAATTTACCTTTTGCCTGCAAAGCCGACAATTTCAATTGCATCAGTTCGCTTTCCGATATATGTCCGATCTTTCGTTTGGCGATCGCAATATCATAAAGTTTGTTCGCATTATCCAGGTTCTGGATAGAGGTTGCCAGATTCTCTTTCGCTAGCAACAGGTTGAAGAAATAAGCGATCGTAGAGATCGTTACACTTTCCACACTTTCGATATAGGCCGCCTTTGCCTCCTGGTAACGGACAGGTTCGATCCGGCGGTTCCATTTCTGGTCGTTTACGCCGAAGATCGGTTGCGTCAGGGTCAAGCCGATCGGAACACTCATATATTCATTGAAAGCTCCATCCCCCAACTGGCGGGAGAAATTAAGGGAAGAATTCAATGATATTTTACCACCGGTCAACGCTATATTCTGGTCGACGGAGATCGCACCATTCATCGACAGGTTGTTATCCTGCACAAAAGCATAGGTTCCGTCCGACTGTTGGTAACGGGAATATTGCTTGCTGTAATTAGGTATCGTCCCTTTGAAATTAACTTCCGGCAACTGGTCTGCTACATGTGTACGGTATTCCCAGTAGGATGTTTTCAGTTCGTTAAGGGCGACAGCCGCATCCACCGATTGGATTTGGGCCAGGTTAATAGCCTCTTTCAAAGTCAGTCTTACTATATTTTCCTGCTCCCCGGCGTGTAAACCAAAGCTCATCAAGAATAAAGAAGTAATGGCTATATAGATCTTTTTCATTGTAATATATGTTTTAGCCACCCCTAGGCAAAAGCTATGCCAAAAAGATATCCATCTGATTTACTGCAAAGTAGACAGAGCAACAAGTGTCCGATAATGAACAGTATGTCCGATAATGAAAAGCTTATTCGTATTTCTGATGATCGGTACAATTTTATACTACTTATCTCTGACAGTAAACCTATACAAACCCGAACCTACCTCGAGACAGGTAAAACCATCCATATAGCCCATCGTTTTTATATCCGGTACAGCATCCAATAAAGAACCGCTCTCCGTAATTTCTGCTCCATCTAAAGAAGGTAGCCAGATTTGTGCTGTTGTATTGGCCGGAATCGTGACCTGAAGTTCAAACGTTTCATTCCCCTTCCTCCAGTTGCTTACTATCGGTCCGTTTACAGATTGGTAGGAACAGTTTACCCATGTCAGGTCACCGGCTGGCTGCGGTTTGATTAATATCTTACTGAAACCGGGAGCTGCTTGATTTATTCCTCCCAATGACTGATAAAACCACTCTCCTACGCTACCGAACATCGGATGGTTTTGAGAATAAACATTATCGGAATATTTCCAGGTTTCCCATAAAGTAGTAGCTCCGGACTCAAGCATATACCCCCAACCGGGAAAAGTCTTTTTCGTAACCATTTCATAAGCGATATCATTCCGGTTATTCAATCGCAGTACTTCCAAAATTGCAGGAACACCGAAAATTCCGGAAGCGATATGTCCATCCCATTTTGCTATTGCCTGCAGGAATACCGTAAAAACTGCTTCCTTCTCACTTTCCGGTACGAGATCATAGAACAGAACAAAGGCTTGGGCTGCCTGGGTTGCATTTGCCACTTGACCGGTTCCCCGTTTCAGAAACTTTTTAATAAATGCATCCTTTATATCCGTTGCCAACCGGGAATATATTTGTGTATCTTTCGACTGGCCAGTCAGTACAGCAAACTCAGCCAACAAGATTACATGATGGTAATAATGGGCAGTAGCAAACAAAGCGGGTACACGTTCTTCCAAACTTTCATGATCGTTGATACACGTATCGATCAGGTTATCTTTTGCTTTTGAACGGAGAAACTCCACTTGCCTGCGTAAGGTCGGATAATAGGCTTTTATAGTTCTTAGATCACCATAATATTCATATAATTGCTTCTGCATAAAAGCAAATGCCAGTTGCCAACCGATCGGTCCGGAGTCATCGCCCAACCCCATATCTGCTATTCCGTTATAAGGGGCAGTCTCCGTCATTCCT
This sequence comes from Parabacteroides timonensis, assembly GCF_900128505.1. Lineage (NCBI taxonomy): Bacteria > Pseudomonadati > Bacteroidota > Bacteroidia > Bacteroidales > Tannerellaceae > Parabacteroides > Parabacteroides timonensis. The sequence goes on along the minus strand of NZ_LT669940.1, from coordinate 1,214,272 downwards.
CCTTCGGGACGCTGGTCGTTGGCAAAATCACGCAGAGCCTTCCGATAGAAATTTTCCATATCGTAGAACCAACAGAAAGTACGCGCCGTACCGACAATATCACCACCATAACCGAATTTCTCACGAGCCGGACAGTCGGACTGAACACTGAACAGATTGCTGTGGAAGGTATAATCCAAGACTTTATTCAAGCGGTTCAACATCGGATTAGAACATTCAAAAGAGCCGCTCTTATGCAAATCGGCACTCAAACGAATCCCCTCCACATCCGACAGGGAAGGACGCCCCGGCCAGCCGGTTATCTCGATATACCGGAAACCGTGGAACGTAAAGCGGGGCGACCAGGTTTCTTCTCCCTCTCCTTTCAAGGTATAGGTATCCTCCTGCCAGGCAGTCTGCGGTTGTCCGACTGTTTCCCAATCGGCATCCCATACTTTCTTTTGCTGTCCGGCAACCGAAGTCATCACATTCAGGCTTCCGTCCGAATAAATATCTTCACCGTAACGAATCTTTATCGTCGTACCTTTCTTCCCCCTGACCTTAAGGCGTGCTACCCCTGCAAAGTTCTGCCCCATATCGAAAATGAATTCTCCGGGGCGGGTTTCCGTCATCCTCACCGGTTTAATAACCTCTATCTTCCGGATAGGCGGCTGCATCTGAGCTGTCAGTTGTCCGGCAGGTGTATTCACGACCTGCACAGCCTGTTTCCAATGGCTATCGTCAAAGGGACAGGTATCCCAATCGGGTATTTCGTTGCGGGCATCATAATGTTCCCCCAGATAGACATTGTTACGCATCACCGGACCAGGTGCCGTTTTCCAACTTTCATCCGTACAGATAGTTTCTCCCGAGCCATCTGTATATTGTATACGAAGCTGAGCCTTTAAACAGGGACGTCCGATAGTCAGGTATTCCCTTAACGGTTTGAAGATACGCATAGGTAGCGGATTATAATATCCATTGCCAAGCATAACCCCTATGACATTTTCACCGGAACCGATCAAAGAGGTAATATCGTAGGTACTATATAATATCTGTTTCCCATAGTTGGTCCAACCCGGATCAAGGATATGGTCGCCGATACGTTTCCCGTTCAAGCTGGCTTCATAATATCCGATACCGGCAATGTATAAACGCGCTTCTTTTACTGTTTTAATAGGGTGGAATATCTTTCGGAACAAGGGAGTCGGATCATCTTTATAAAAGTCTTCTTCTTTTTCCGGAGCTTTCGAACCGTCGGTAATCCATTGGGCCTTCCAATCTGCCGGAGACAACATGGATGTTTCCCAAAAAGCAAGTTGGCTCCAATCGGACACCACTCCATCCTGGTTGTAAGTACGAACACGCCAGTAATAACGAGTGAAAGGTTTTAATCTCTTACCGGAATAAACAATGTTTACATTCTGATGGCTACTGACTTTTCCACTTTTCCAAACCAGCCCTTTCCCATTCTTAAGATCGTCTTCCGTTAAAGCAACTTGTATCTCATAAGCTGATTGCATCTGATTACGGGCTGACGACTCCAGTTGCCAACCAAGTACCGGGTTAAGAGCATCTACCCCCAACGGATTTTCTATATATTCGCAAGTCAGTCTTTTCAATCGTAAAGGTTCAGCCCCCGCAAGAAAGACCCAACCGACCAGAAGACAAATAAGCAGTATTGTTCTTTTCATAATCACACGAATTTAACCGGTCCTATCATCCCTGTCGGCAACCACTTCTGATAATGTGTCCATGCCTGGCCTATTTTATTATCAGGTGTCGATTTCAGATAATTACCTACTGTAGTCGTGATCTTTATCTGTAACGTTTTCACCGGAGCCTGTGCCAAATGTTCCGGCAACTGATAGACACGGTTACCGTACCATTTGCATCCCAGACTCTCTCCATTCAAAATCACTTCCGAAACACCGTAGACTTTCCCCAGATCCAGATAATAAAAGCCGGCAGCATTTCCGATGGTCTTCTCATAATACAGTACACCTGCAAAGTCACGGGTCACCGGATCAGTCGACCAATCAACCAATGTCTCGATCTCCAGTTTTTTCGTATCTCCGTTTATATGTTCCATTCGCACATTCCATTCGTTGATACTAAGAGGAGTCAGGCTTTTTACTGGTAGAGCCGGAATAGTGGCTTTATCCGCTTTCGCTTTTTCAAAAACGATCAGTTGAGAAGCGGCCGGTCCCAGGACAATCTGTAAATCAGGAGCGGAAGAGGTAGGATAAGGAGTACGTTCACCTGTCTCCGCATTCCAAAGCCAGGGAGTTTTACCGTTATCGACAAAGGAGGCCTGTATCCGGATCTCTTCTTCCGGGTTACAGTTCGTTATAAAGTAAATATCCTTATCCTCCGTTTGGTGGCGTATCTGGCTGACATAAGGGTTCGGAACATCGATCTTCATATAAGGGACAATGTTACATTGCTGTTGTACCTGACGAAACCAGGGAACCATCTCAACGGGGGCCTCCACGTTAAAGACCTGGGACGAATAAGACTGCCGGATACGGTCGATCGTCTGTTTCACCTTTTCGTCATTGGCCTGGTGATCTTTGTACCCGGGTGATTTATAAGGTTCTTTTCCTACAAAGATCAGTTTGCCCCCCGCCTTTACAAATTCAAACAAGGCTTCTGCCGTTGCAGGCATCATCGACTCGACTTCCAGCAACATCAATGTATGATACTTCCGTTTATTGAAAACCAAATTACCTTTCTTAAAACTACTCTTTTGGATGATCCCTTCACTTATATAATCGCAACTATTCCCGTTACGGTGGATCGCTTCCCATACTTTATACTGATAGTCCGGATAATGCAGACCAGGGAACGGATCACGTTGTGGCCCGTGTATCGTCCACATATCGGCCAACGGGTGCATCACCGCAATATCTGCAAAGAAATCAGACTCCTGGAGCACAGTCGAAACGCGGGATTTGTAGGCAGCCCACAAATTAAAATAAGGCCACCAGGTATTGCGTTCGTTCAAAAAAGCTCCGTACATGATCCAGCCGGGGAACGGAACTTCCAGTGGAGTGTAGTTAAAGCCATGCAGTATCGAATGGGTTACACCGGAGAGATTACTCTGGTCACCCGTCATCTTTATCTTTTCCAGCGTAGCGTTAAATGCATTATTGGTATTGGTTATTTCTTCGCAACTTACCAACCGCTTACCGGAGTAATGGGCGGCCGATGCCACAAACTTATTTACGTTCGTATCGGTAGGAGACTTTATGAATGCATCCTTTTCACAACTGTCCGCATTCCAGAACCAGGTTTCACATTCGGGGATATCCACCTCCATAGAGGCCTCCAGCGGATGGAACTCGCGCCCATAAGTTTGTACCCGTGATTTAAAATTATATTTATTGCACCATTGCGTATATGGTTTCAGGAAACGATCCCGGACGATATCCATACAAGTGACAAAGAAATCATATCTGACCCGGTCAACCTCCTCTTTCGCCTGACCAGTCAGGGTGGTCGCTACCGCTCCTTCGATGGCATGTCCCATATGGCCGACTTTATAAAGGATAAAAGGCAGATAAGGTTCCACGTCATACCCTCGGCGTGAACGAAACTCTTCAAGAAAATCATGACACCAGTTGGCACCTTCCAGCTCCATACTGTCGCAGAACATGGCCCGGAAACCTTTCAGGCCGCTGATGGCCGGAAACAGATTATCCGACATCCTGTTCAGGAACTTCTCCACAGCTGCCTGGTTATAATGATTCAAGACAGGCCCTGCAGCACCAGGTGCCCCATTGATCACGGCTTGGAAACCGGTCACTTTCACCAATGCATACAGGATATGTTCCCCTTCCGGTATATCGATTGCGATCACCTCCGCTCCTTTCTCGAAAGGAATGTCTTGTGCAGGAACGAAAGTCGACATCTCCACCGGAGCCAGGCAGAAAGAATACAACTCGCTGGTTGCACCTTCATATTTGGAAGCGACTTGCGGGGAAGCATCTTTCAACAAGTCTGCCGCTTTCAACTCTATTTTTGCCGGACCACTAACTTTCAGAGCCGTCTGTGTCATCAATTGGGTTTGCTCCTCCGGTTGCAGGAACTCACCACCGAAAGGCCATCCCGAACCAACAATAATATCGCATACCATCCCCCGTTCTTCTGCTCCTTTCAAAGCTGTTTTTACCATCTCGATCCATTCAGGGCTCAGCCACTCCAAAGAAGGAATCCCTAAATCATCACCACCGGGGAAACGGATCGGATTAATCTCGACACCTCCAATACCGGCGGCTTTCATCACATCAAGCTCACGCAGGATTTCTTTTGCGGTCACTTTATCCCCGTTCCACCACCAACGAACAAAGGGTTTTGAAATGACAGGCGGGTTCTGAAACAACATGAAGAGTCTGTCATTTTCATCATTATCACTGTCAACAAAGCGGCATCCCTGAATGAAAGGTAAGCTAAGAGCAGACATCACACTCGATTTAATAAAGGTTCTTCTTGAAAGAGTCATATCTATGAATTATTGATTAGCAAAAAGTTAACATCGTAAATGTAGATAAAAACTTTATAATACAAACCAGCATATACTCTAAAAATAACAAAATAAGCAAACATTGAACATCGTGTCATTTTTGTAACATTAAATATCATTTATGCAACATCCATTCCCTTGATAAAGACTACTTTTACTTCCCATTTATGCTTTAAAAGTTTCTTATATATTGCTTAAATTGCCTGGATATGAAGACAACCCTGACAAAACTCTTTTTATATTACACCTTCATCTGCTGTTTTATCGCGGCCAATGGGCAAGACATCTATGCTACTCAACGCAGTTTCTGGTTGCAAAAGCTGAACAAAATAAACCCCGACTAACTGTAACAGAAAAGAAACCGACCGGATTAGTCAATATAATAGAAGACAAAGAGGCATTCGTCATGCATGGAGTTGTACACCGACTTATTTCATTCGCAAATACCCGGAGATATTCCAGAAATAAATTATGAAAGAAGCATCACAGTTGTGCCTTTTCATTGTCTGGTAGTAAGGGACATGTTGAAATACACATAGAAACATATTCTTTATTAATCCATTCCAATAGAGCGAAAACCTACTCATTTACAGCTTCTCTGATTGAAATTTGAAAGCTTTTGACCGATAACTGTAACTCGGTCAGTATGAATTTATATTCCTTTGCCTACGAAAAATAGTTAAAATGATGCACTCATTTAAGGGATACTGCCCTTTTCTGAATCACATTATTAAGATCGCTCCTGTCAACGGTAAGGACAATAAATGAAAAATGCTATATATCATGAGAAATGTATCTTTATTATGTATCTTGTTTTCGTGGCTGCTCTCTGCTTGCAGCGGACCTTCAAACTATTTTGAACCCGAAAAACAAAATGCGCTTCGTGCACCTTCCTTTCCTCTGGTAACGATCGATCCGTATACCAGCGTCTGGTCGTTTACCGACAAACTGAATGAGGATGCGACCCGTCATTGGACAGGTAAAAAAGCTCCGTTGCTCGGTGTTGTCCGCGTAGACGGTCAACCGTATCGTTTTATGGGAGTAGAAGACCTTCCTCTGAAAGTAATTATTCCCACAGCGGCCAAAGAAAAATGGGAAGCCGCCTATACGGAAAAAGAACCGGCAGCCAACTGGGTAAAACCGGACTTCAACGATGCAGCATGGACCAAAGGACAAGCTGCTTTCGGTACTCCGGACATGCCCGACCTGTCCACCCCCTGGAACAGCAAGGACATCTGGGTAAGAAGAACATTCGATCTCTCGGATGATTACACAGCACAATCCGTATATCTCGAATATTCTCACGACGATATCTTTGAATTATATATTAACGGCATACAAGTAATCTCGACAGGCTATGTATGGAAAAACAATGTATTATCCGAACTTCCCGCCGAAGTAAAGGCAACATTGAAACCCGGTAAAAATGTAATTGCCGCTCATTGCCATAACAAAACCGGAGGAGGATACGTAGACTTCGGTCTGTTCACCAAAGAAGAAAACAAAACATTCTTCAATGAAGCAGCCATTCAGAAGTCGGTCAACGTACTGCCTACCCAGACTTTCTATACCTTCGAATGCGGGCCGGTCGAACTGGACGTTATTTTCACTTCCCCCCTATTAATGGATGATCTGGACCTGATGACACGTCCGGTCAATTATATCTCTTACCAAGCTAAATCGTTGGATGGCCAGAAACATGACGTACAGATTTATATGGAGGCTACTCCTCAGCTGGCCGTTAACACCGATAACCAGTCGGTATCTTTCGACCGGGATGAGAAAAACAATATCACCTATCTGAAAACAGGAACAATCGAACAGCCTGTACTGGGCCGTAAAGGAGATGACGTACGTATCGACTGGGGATATTTCTACCTGGCAGCCGGCACTGATGCCAATACGACCATGACAATGGGACAGTATCATACAACCAAACAAGACTTTGCCGCTAACGGAAAACTGCCTGTCAACACAACAGCAGAAGGACTTTCATCCGACATGCAGAAGGATATGAGCGTACTGGCCTACTGCCACGACCTGGGAGCCGTATCCTCTCCTGTCAGCAATTACCTGATGATCGGATATGACGACCTGTATGCTATCCAATATTTCAACGACAACCGCATGGCCTATTGGAAACACAACGGTCAGAAAAATATCGAGCAGGCGTTTGAAGAAGCAAACAACGATTATGCTTCGATCATGAAACGTTGCCGTCAGTTCGATACACAGATGATGAACGATGCAGAGAAAGCCGGCGGTAAGGAATACGCCGAACTTTGTGCAATATCCTACCGTCAATCCATTGCGGCCCATAAACTGGTGGAAGACAAAGACGGCAATCTGTTGTTCCTTTCTAAAGAGAATTTCAGCAACGGTTCTATCGGTACGGTCGATATTACCTATCCTTCGTCACCTTTGTACCTGATATACAATCCTGAATTACTGAAAGGAATGATGACGCCTATTTTCTATTACAGTGAAAGCGGCAAGTGGAACAAACCGTTTGCAGCCCACGATGTAGGTACTTATCCGTTGGCTAACGGCCAGACTTACGGTGGCGACATGCCGGTAGAAGAAAGCGGCAACATGCTGATCCTGACAACAGCTATCGCCCTTCGTGAAGGAAATGCCGAATTTGCCAAGAAACACTGGGAGACATTGACGACCTGGGCGAACTATCTGCTTAAAGAAGGCCTCGATCCAGAGAACCAGCTTTGTACGGACGACTTTGCCGGACACTTCGCACACAATGCAAACCTTTCCATCAAAGCGATCATGGGTATAGCCGGATACGGTAAACTGGCCGATATGCTGGGCGATAAGGTTACTGCCGAAAAATATATTTCCGCCGCTAAAGAGATGGCGATGAAATGGGCTGCCATGGCCAATGCCGGCGACCACTATCGCCTGACCTTCGACCAACCGGCTACCTGGAGCCAGAAATATAACCTGGTATGGGATAAATTATTCGGAATGGGTATCTTCCCGCAGGAAATTGCCGGAAAAGAAATGGCTTACTACCTGACCAAACAGAACACCTACGGTCTGCCGCTCGACAGCCGTAAGACCTATACGAAAGCAGACTGGATCCTTTGGACAGCTTGCCTGACAGACAATATGAACGATTTTACCCAACTGGTATCGCCCGTTTATAAATATGCAAACGAAACAAGTACCCGTATGCCGTTAAGCGACTGGTATGAGACGACAAACGCAAATTCAGTCGGTTTCCGTGCCCGTTCGGTTGTAGGCGGTTTGTTTATGAAGATGCTTGAAAAACAAATGTATAAGGGAGCCCCAGCGGCGGCTCCTTCTTTGACCGATGCTCCTGCCATGCAGAAAAGCGAACTATTTATGGAATTACCGGACAATTGCCCGACCCCCGACGGTATGGCGATCGCTCCGAATGGTGACCTGATCCTGGCTTGTCCGAACTTCGCCGATTTGTCGAAGCCGGCTTGCCTGATGCGTATTACGAAAGATGGGAAGATTGATAAATGGTTAGATGTACCGGTATTACCGGAAACGGGCTGGGCCGCTCCGATGGGAATCACATTCGACGACGAGGGTAATTTATTTATCTGTGATAACCAGGGATGGAGCGGTGCCCCCAAAGCCCAAAACAAAGGAAGGTTGTTGTGTTTAAAGCTGAAAGATGGCAGGTTAGACGAAACCATTGTGGTTGCTTCAGGAATGGAGCACCCCAATGGGGTTCGTTTTCGCAATGGAAAACTGTATGTGACACAGAGTAGCTTGTCTTCCATTCAGGACCCGTCGGGATTACTGGTCAGCGGCGTATATTGTTTTGACAAGAATGACAAGAACATAAAAGTAACCAATACGAAAGCGGATAAAAACCTGATCACCACCGTCATCACCAGGAACAAGGATGTACAGTACGGACTGGACGGTATCGTTTTCGATAAGGAAGGTAATTTATATGTTGGCAACTTCGGGGATGGAACCATCCACCGGATAACAATGGATGCCAACGGCAGCGTTACCGGCAATGAGATCTGGGCGCAAGATCCTTCACAGCTACGCACCACCGATGGGATGTGTATTGACGATGACGGAAATATCTGGGTAGCCGACTTCTCGGAAAATGCAGTTGCCCGTATCGATAAGAACGGTCGCATTCAGCGTATCGCCCAGAGTCCGGATTGCGACGGAAGCGACGGCGGACTCGACCAGCCGGGAGAACCGATCGTATGGAACGGCCAGGTAATCGTTTCCTGCTTCGATATCGTAACAGGCCCCGACAAAGTAAATACCGGACACGACAAGCCTTTTACACTAGCTAAATTGCAACTTAACTAACAGATTAACCATAATATCATGAAACACTACTTATCTACATTTGCCGGATCGGCCATATGCGGAGGTTTTGCTTTCGGCATCTGGCCGGAGCTTTGGAAAACCTACGGCCTCATGGGAGGATGGCTGGCGGCTACACTTATTATCGGGATCATGTGGTACATGAACCATTACAACGGAGCCATATTGAATCCGGAAGGAAAGATATGGCTCGACCAGGGATGGTGTATCGGTTCTGCCGGTATAGCCTGGGGGATCGTCCGTTTCCAGGGCGACATCACACAATTCTTTCTGGCCGCTCCTACCCTGCTTTGTTGTCTGATCGGGGGAGCGTTAGCCGGTCTGACCATCTGGGCGATGCGATCATGCGGCAACCGCCTGTCAAAAGAGGAGGAGGCAGTATGAGCGAGTGGTTACAGACTTACAATGAACTATTCGGTATGTACAATGCCGGTATCATCACGAGTATATTCGGTTCTTTTGCTGTCACATTCACGGTTATATTCTGCTGGCCTAAACTGGTCAGGGACTTCGGAGCAAAAGGAGGCTTTATTGCCGCCGCATTAATTATAGGAACGTTCTGGCTGGTAAACCATAAACTGCCCGGCTTCGGTTTCTCCACCGGCCTGGCCCTGGATGCAAACGGACTGCCGATGCAGTTCAGCCTGATCCACCAAGGTGCACGCGGTAGTGCTCCGTGGGTAGATATGGGTTGGGCCATTGCGATGGGATTTGTGGTTTGCGATACGCTCTGTGCCCCGAAAGGGCAGCGTCTGGGCTTATTGAAAGAAGCATTCCCGCGCTGGGTGGTTATCATAGCCGGAGGAATCGTTGGAGGTATTCTGGTCGGACTGACCGGATATACGAATGCTGCATTATAAATAATATTCTATAGACCATGTCAAAATACGTTATTGCACACGACTTAGGTACGAGTGGTAACAAGGCGACTTTATTCAACGAAGAAGGTATGTTGGTTGCCTCCCATGTTGCCTCTTACCGTACCGATTATGCTGCCGGCAACCGGGCAGAACAAAATCCTGCCGACTGGTGGAAGGCGATCGTTGAAACAACCAACGCTTTACTGCAAATCGTTTCACCGGATGATATTGCGGGGGTTGCCCTGAGCGGACAAATGATGGGCTGTTTATGCATCGATAAAAAAGGAAATCCGCTTTATCCCCACCTATTGTATTGCGACCAGCGTTCGCAGGAGGAGGAAGCGTTCCTGGCTGGAAAAATCGACCCGCTTCATTTCTACGAGATAACAGGCCATCGCATCAGTGCCTCTTATTCGATAGAAAAGCTCATGTGGATACGGAAACATCTGCCGGAAGTATTTGCCAATACTTATAAGATGCTCAATGCAAAGGATTATATCAATTTCCGTCTTTGCGGCACGATAGCCACCGACCCGTCGGATGCTTCCGGTACGAATGCCTACGATCTGAATCGCTGGGCCTGGAGTGAAGAGATCATCGAGGCCGCCGGACTGGACATTTCATTGTTCCCGGAAGTACGTTCCTCCATCGACGTAATAGGCGAGGTAACGGAAGAGGCAGCGAAAGCTACCGGACTCCGAAAAGGGACACCGGTCATTTGCGGAGGCGGCGACGGCAGTTGTGCCGGAGTAGGCGTTGGCTGCGTAGCTCCGGGAACATCTTATAACTACCTGGGATCTTCCTCATGGGTAGCCCTGACCGTAGAAAAACCCGTTGTCGACGAACAACGACGCACGATGAACTGGGCGCATGTCGTACCCGGTATGCTTCATCCATCCGGCACGATGCAAACGGCAGGAGCGTCCTATAATTGGATGGTTCAGCAACTATGTCAACAAGAACTGGAAGAAGCAAGACTCCGGAAAGGAAATGTATACGAACTGATCGACGAACAGATCCGGAAATCACCGATAGGCTCCAACAAGCTATTGTTTCTGCCCTATCTGATGGGTGAACGTTCTCCGCGTTGGAATGTAAATGCCAAAGGTGCCTTTATCGGACTGACCGTAGGACATACACATGCCGATATGCTCCGTTCCGTCATGGAAGGTATCACCCTCAACCTGGGACTTATCGTAAATATATTCCGCAACCACGTGCCGGTTGAGAACATGACCGTGATAGGCGGCTGTGCCAAAAACCCCATCTGGCAACAGATGATGGCCGACATCTATCAGACAGAAATAAAGATACCGAACTACCTGGAAGAAGCCACCTCGATGGGTGCCGCTATCCTGGCCGGTATCGGAGCAGGGCTGTTCAAGGACTTCAGCGTAACCGACCGCTTTATCCATATCGATAAGAAGATAAGCCCTATCCCAGCCAATGTAGAGAAATATCAGGAATTAATCGGAGTATTCGATAAGACATACGACCATTTGAAAGAGGTCTATACCGACTTATCGAATTTAAATCTATAAGAAAGAAATATGAAAGGACAAATGAAAAGCGTAATCGCAACAGCTCCCGGCGTAGTAGAGATCCGGGAGATAGATATACCGGCTATCACGCCGTATCAGGCTTTGGTAAAAACTGAGATGGTAGCCCTGTGTAATGCAACCGACAGTAAACTGATATCCGGACATTTCCCTGGAGCAGACCAGTTCCCGATGGCGTTGGGACATGAGAACGTAGGTATCGTAGTGGAAGTCGGGGCTAAAGTCCGCAACTTCCGTGTGGGCGACAGGGCCATCGGCGGATTGAATGCCACATTTACAACTCCGGGATTGAATAGTGCCTGGGGTGGTTTCAGTGAATATGTCGTCGTGAATGATTTTGAAGTATTGCAGGAAGAAGGCCTCGCCACACCGGAACAGGGTTGCTGGGACAGCTTTGAAATTCAGAATGCCGTACCTGCCGATATACAACCGGAAGAAGCAGTAATTGCGTGTACTTGGCGTGAGATAGCCGGTGCATTTAAAGACTTCCGTCTCGCACCGGGAAAGAAAGTAATGGTATTCGGTGCCGGTCCCGTCGGACTGAGTTTCGTCAAACTAGGTAAACTGTTCGGTCTGGGACAGGTAGATATCGTCGATATGCTTCCCGCCAAACTGGAACTAGCCAAGCAGATGGGAGCCGACAACGGGTATACTCCGGCAGAAATCGCCACCCCCGAATTTATAGCGGCTGCCAACCGTTCGTACGATACGATCATCGACGCAGTCGGTTTGCCATCCATTGTTAACTCGGCTCTGCCACTTATCAAAATGGCCGGCGACATTTGTGTCTACGGTGTAATGACCAAAAACCCAACGATCGATTTAGATCAGGCTCCGTACAACTTCAACCTCTACATCCACCGCTGGCCGACCCGTTCGGAAGAGAAACGGGCCATGATCGCACTGACCGAGTGGATACGAGAAGGCCGGTTGTCTGCCTCCGACTTTATCTCCCATCGCTTTAAGATCGAACAAATAAACGAGGCCCTGGAAGCCGTAAAACGTAACGAAGTAATAAAAACAGTATTAACATTCTAAACATCATTTATCATGAACGAAATAATCGCAAACCTAACAGTAGAACAATTAGCAGGAATGATCGACCATACCTTCCTGAAACCTTTCGGCACGGCAGAGAACATCGAAAAGCTTTGTGCCGAAGCACGGAAATATGAATTCGCAATGGTAGCCATCAATCCGGCAGAAGTAGAAACCTGCGTCAAACTGTTGGAAGGTTCGCCTGTTCGTGTCGGTGCAGCCATCGGCTTTCCGTTGGGCCAGACGACTACCGAATGCAAAGCGTTCGAAACACGCGATGCCATCGAAAAAGGAGCAACGGAAATCGACACAGTGATCAATGTCCGTGCTTTGCAAAAAGGAAGATTGGATATTGTAAAGAAAGAAATCGAAGATATGGTAGCCATCTGCCGTCCGGCAGGTGTGATCTGCAAAGTGATTCTGGAAACCTGCTACCTGTCTGATGCAGAAAAAGAAACAGTCTGCCAAATCGCCAAAGAAGCAGGTGTCGACTTCGTGAAAACCTCTACCGGTTTCGGAACAGCCGGAGCCACCGTTGAAGACGTTGCCCTGATGCGTCGCGTAGTAGGTCCGGAGATCGGAGTGAAAGCAGCAGGCGGTATCCGCGACCTGGATACAGCATTGGCCATGATTAAAGCAGGCGCTACCCGCATCGGTACGTCAAGCGGAGTCTCAATCGTAGAGGCCTATAAAGTTTCCCGCAAGTGAAACTAAAGTTTCTTCCGGATGAAACAAAAGTTTCCCGAGCAGGAAACAATAGTTTCATCCGGAAGAAACAAACTGAAACAAAGCATCGTTTCAGTCTATTCCGGTAACCGGATTATTAACAAAGAAGGGAGTATCATGAATAACTTACACAAAATAGGAATAGGACTTATACTCGTTGTAATGGCAGCCTGCCAGAACAAAGAAACGACGTATAAGGATCACCATCCTGTCGATAAGCAGGAATTTATAGCCGAAATACAAGACCAATTTAATAAAATAAAGGCAACCGAAGGGATTGTCTCAAAAGACAGTACCGCAACCCTGATCCGGGAGGCGCATCTGCATTTATATCATCACTATCCTGTCTATTACGACTGGTGGCTACAGGATGGAAGCAATGTAAAATGGTTTGACGGAACTTTTTCCAGTCAGATCAACGAACGCCTGCACAAACTGCAGCTGGAAACAAAAGTAACCGATACCCCGGAAAGCATCACACAGGCTTTGTCTTCCTACCTCGACGCCTGTACGAAAAGAAGGGAGCAGCGACTGGCCTCATTTATAAAAAGCACTCCCGAAGTTGTGTTTACCAAATTCCGTACACTGCGCCCGTCTTTCTTTGCCTATACGGAAGGTTTGTCCGATGCCCGTGCAGAATGTAATTTCTTTGCCGGAGGCGAGTTGGGGTACTTTAAGATGGATGGTATCTGGGCGAAGGAAGAAACGTTGCTGAAAGACACAGCCGGCGTTTTCCGTGATCCGGACGTACATTTCGATGGAAAGCATATATTGTTTTCATGGAAGAAGTCGCAGAAAGAAGACGACTTCCACCTGTATGAAATGGAAATGCCGTCACGGAAACTGAAACAGCTTACTTCCGGACTGGGATTTGCCGACATAGAGCCAATCTATCTGCCGGACGAAAATATCATGTTCAACTCGACCCGCAACGGCAGCTCCGTAGATTGCTGGACCGTAGAAGTCAGCAACCTGTATCTTTGCGACCGCGAAGGACGTTATATGCGTCAGGTCGGATTCGACCAGGTACATACCTCCAATCCGACACTGCTCGACGACGGTCGCGTTGTCTATACCCGTTGGGAATACAATGACCGTGGCCAGGTATTTATGCAACCGCTCTGCCAGATGAACCCGGACGGTACCGGGCAGGCTGAGTATTACGGAGGAAACAGCTTCTTCCCTACCACCGTCACGCATACCCGCCAAATCCCCGGGACACGAAAGGTAATGGCAACCAT